>JAAFGX010000158.1 GCA_010365115.1 Paludibacter sp. | reverse complement strand
CAACATGTCCATTAATACTCGTATCGGAAATGATTAAAAATCAATAATGAAAGAGGTTTTAGAGTGCGCTCTAAACGCCTATACCAATAAGTTTTTAAATATCCTATTTATATTCAAATCAAATAAATAAGCTTTATTTTTTAAAAACCTTATTTTTTCTTCTTTTTAACCTTAGTAGAAAAACAAGTTCCAGTAAACAAACCTTATTTATATTAAACCAAAATAATCACCCACACGGTTCGCTGTAGAACCTTATATTTAATCGTTCAGTAAATACAAAGTTCACTATTTTTGTCTTTTGATGTGTTACATAATTTTCAGAATATGTTACATAAATCATACTTCAGAAAACCCATCTTTTACCATATCAAACTCCACATTTTAATAAATCCTAAGCTCGCAAGACTACAAATGACCAAAGAACTTTCCAAACTCATTCATCGTCTCATGATCGGAAACAATACAATTCTGTTCCAAGCCGATAAATCTTTCATACCCATCTTTGGTTCATCCAACATGGCTTCCAAATCAAAACCGTTAAATTTGTTCTCTATTTGATATAACAACCGGATTTTTAAATTTGTTTTCAATTTATTTTCTAAAACTGGTATTAAAATCGTTTCATAATCCGCTCCTGTGAATATTCCTAGTGCAGAAAATCCCAAAAAGTTGTCTGGAAGATCATTTGAATTTTATGGTATATCTCTATTATTAATTGAAAAAATTATAAGTTCACTATTTTTACATGCAAAGGATTTATTATAAAATTTTTCAAATGCTTTTCTGATTCAAGAATGACACGTTCCATAATTTTTACTACTTCAACAGGATATTTTCCGATAGCCGTTTCTTCTGAAAGCATTACTGCATCAGAACCATTCATTATGGCATATGCAATGTCAGTAATTTCGGCTCTGGTGGGAGCAATATTATCTGTCATTGAAATCATCATTTGAGTGGCAGTGATAACAGGTTTATGAACAGATTTGCACTTTTCAATAATATCCTTTTCCACAAAAGGAATTTGCTCTATTGGAATTGCTTCGCCCAAATCACCACGAGCAATCATTATTCCATCAGAAACATTTATTATCTCATCAATATTATCGAGCGCTTTTTTTCGTTCTATCTTTGAGATTACAGGAATATCTGCTCCACGTTTTTTAATTTCTTCTATTAGCGTCAAAACATCATTTGCATCACCTACGTAAGACATGGCTATATAATCAACTTTTTGCTTTATCCCAACATCCAAATCCCTTAAATCCTTTTCTGTGAGAATAGTTTCTTTTGCAGAATCAAAGACGTGAGTAGCTCCTATCTGTATTCTTGGACCGGATAAATCCTGAATAATAGGAATTATTTTTCCTAATTCCCTTGCAACTTCACGTACTGTTTTTATATATCCTTCATGTTCGGTATAATTTCCCCAAGAAAAATTCAATCGAACAATATCCATCTGATGCATCATCATCTGTTTTATTATTTCTCTATCTTTTGTTGCCGGGCCTAAAGTGACGACAATTTGAGCTTTTGAGTTCATTATTGATTGGCTTTATTTTATCTTGTATTTTTCGTTTTCTCCTTGCATTTCTCGAGCTTTACACCTTGGCTTCAGGCGGATCGGCAACTCCTTCTGGTGGCAAATAATCAGGCAGATCAAGTCGCGCCACACCAATGCTGTTATCAGCCATGCCATAATAAATGTCGAATCGATCTGGCATGCCAATATCATCGCGCTTATCAATGCCGGTAGGAAATACTACATTTGGAACAATCCCGAATTTTTCTTGAGGCATTTCCGGTGTTAATACCGGCTCCACAGAACGGTAATGTATAAATTGAGGATGTTCTTCTGAGAGCATCATCGCTCCTGCCGAGTAACATAAATGATGTTTATTTTCATCAGGTTCCTCCATTTCGCTAACACCATGATACACAATGAGCCAACTGTGCTTGGTAAGGATAGGAGGAGTGCCGCCACCAATTTTGAGTCGTTCCCAGTGAGACACAGGAGTTGCAAGTCGGTGATGTGAATTAAATAAGCCGATATGATCCGATTCAGGGTTATCCAAAGGCATCGGGCTATAAGATATCCAGATGCTTTCATGATCTAAATCCACCATCCTTGATTTTTTACCTTGAAAGATGGTTTCTTCAGGTCGGGTTCCCTGAAAAAGAGGGCGGTGCAGAATAGCAATTTGCATTTTTCCATTGTGATTGGGTATGGCAACCGGAAAAACAAAAGCGTCTTTGTTGTCCACATTTACGAAATCAATACCATCAAAAGGCTCGAAGGTAACAAGACCAAGTCGTTTCCAGTGGAGTAAATCAACCGATTCAGCCATGGCAATCCGTGGACCTCTTGGCGAAAGGGCTGTATAAGTCATTATGTACCGTTTCAGAGGTTCAAAATAGGTGACACGTGCATCTTCGCATCCTCCGCTACCGTCAGACCTTAGCTCATATTCAGCTTCTGGCTCCAATGCAATACCCAATTTTTCTACTCCAACAGGATCTCCGGCTTCATTAAACTGAACCCGTACAATACCAATGCGAGAATAATTTCCTTTTGCCACATATCTTGGAAAAAGATAGAGATTCCCATCCGGACCACGCGCAGCACCCGGATTCAGGACTCCTTCTACCTCCATCGGATTACCCGGTTCGGGTTTCATAATTTGACATATTCGCTTTAATTTTAATCCACTCATTGTTTTACCTCTTCTAAAATTTTTGTATCATACATTCCATCCAAACAGGCAACAATCGCTTCAATTACCCGTTTTGACTCATTTGAATCCCTAACCTGTATGGATAAAACACCTGCTTCTTTCGCCGGATAATCGTTCCCACCGGGGAATAGTGCATCACCAATAAAAATCATTTCATTTATTTCAATACCCAAATTATCACGGAGTTTTCCAATTCCATACCCTTTATCAATACCGGGCTTGGTAATATCCACGGAAGTGGTACCTCCCAAACGAACAGAAAATTCCGGAATTAGCTCATCGAGGTGCGATTTCATCTTCTTTCGTTTCGTAAAATCGGGGTCCCATTTTTTCTTCTCTTCGATTGGCGCCTGCTGTCCAAGTGCAGAAAAAGTGATCTGACTACCACGATCCTCAATTACTTCTCCCCAAACCTTTTCGTTACTGAAATGCATCACTTCAATAACATTTTTCAGGGAATCGATGATTCTATTTTTTTCATCGATGGCGAAATCTTCCGAATATATTTTCTTCCAAACTCCATCATATTTGTAAAACTTTGTTCCACAGGTTGGAAGCAGTGACAGATTCTCCAAACATTTGTCATGCGGGAGATTGGAGAGCAGTTGTTTTTCAAACTGAGGCCAATCGCCTCCGGAAATAACTGCTACTTTGACAATACCGAGAAGGTCATGCAGCAATGCAACCATTTCCGGGTCAAGTGATGATTTACTTTCGGCAAGTGTGCCGTCTAAATCGAAAACAATTAGTCTTTTCATGGTATTTCTTATTATTCATATTTAAAAATTACTTTTTTATTTTTTTGTTCCGAAGCCGTAATGCATTGGCTATGACCGTAACTGAACTGAAATCATCATTAAAAGCAAATATAGGATACTCCCTTTGGACAGCAATTTTTATCCGCCAGTCGGTAATAATATCGCAAACCCCGACCAGTTCCATATCGTCCTGTAATGCAACAGCATCCGCTACCCGTTTTCCAATTACGCCATATCCATTGATGGCTACTTTTATTTTTTTCATTTTTCAAAAATTTTTATGTTTAAAAATCTACATGCCTCGTTGACTTTTTTCGTTTTGTTAAACGGAAATTATGCAATGGTAATATCCGGGGAGAGATAAACATCCTGTATGAGATTTAACAACCGGATACCTTCCTTTAGGGGGCGTTGAAAAGCCTTTCTTCCTGAAATCAAACCGGTGCCTCCTGCTCTTTTGTTGATTACGGCAGTGCGCACGGCATCGGAAAAATCGGATTCTCCCGATGAAGCACCACCCGAGTTAATCAAACCGATTTTCCCCATATAGTTGTTGATTACCTGATACCGGCAAAGATCAATAGGATGATTGGAGGCAAGCTTATCATACATCGCCGGATTCGTTTTTCCAAACTTTAGGTCACGAAAACCTCCGTTCGTATCAGGTAGTTTTTGTTTGATTAGATCGGCCTTGATAGTTACCCCGATATGATTGGCCTGTCCGGTAAGATCGGCTGCGGTATGGTAATCCTTATCCGCTGTTTTGAAGTCATTGTTACGTGTGTAACACCATAGGATAGTGCCCATCCCAAGTTCGTGCGCTTTCTCAAAAGCCTCCGATACTTCCTGAATCTGACGATCAGCCTCGGGAGAGCCAAAATAAATAGTGGCTCCTACGGCTGCTGCTCCCAGGTTCCACGCCTCACGTACCGATCCAAACATAATCTGGTCGAAGGTGTTGGGATAGGTCAACAATTCGTTGTGGTTTATCTTTACTATAAATGGAATTTTGTGCGCGTATTTCCTGGCATGCAATGCCAGTCCCCCAAAGGTAGTAGCCACCGCGTTGCACCCTCCTTCAATTGCCAGTTTGATGATATTTTCTGGATCGAAATATATGGAGTTTGGGGCAAAAGAACTGCCCGCTGTATGCTCAATTCCCTGATCTACCGGCAATATTGATAAGTAGCCACTGCCCCCCAACCTACCATGGTTATAGATGGAAGCAAGGCTTTTAAGTACCTGTACATTGCGATCGCTAACCGTAAATACATTGTCGAGATATTCGGGACCGGGAAGAGTGAGCTGGTTGGCGGATATCGTTTCACAAGTGTGGGTTAATAAATCATCCTGAGAATCACCCAGGTATTCTTTGATTTTTTCTATCTTGTTTAACATATTTTGATACTTTCTTTTAAATACTGGTTTTATTTATTCATTTTTCGTTTTAATAATTGCGCGTTAATGGCGACAATAATGGTACTAAGGCTCATAAAAACAGCCCCGACTGCCGGGCTCAGCACAAAACCGGCGGAGTACAAAACACCAGCGGCCAACGGGATGGTCACAATATTGTAGCCTGTTGCCCAAACTAAGTTTTGAATCATCTTTCTGTAAGTGGCTTTCCCAAACAAAATAAGATTGGCAATATCCAGCGGGTTGCTGTTTACCAAAATAATATCGGCGGTTTCAGCGGCTACATCTGTGCCGGAACCTACAGCTATGCCCACATCTGATTGTGCAAGGGCAGGTGCATCATTTACCCCGTCGCCGGTCATGGCAACAAATTCCCCTTTGCTTTGCAGGTCCTTTACAATCTCCACTTTTTGGTGTGGAAGCACTTCTGAAAAGTATCCATCCAGGCCTAACTGGTCGCTTACCGCTTTTGCTACTTTATTATTATCGCCGGTTGCCATCAACACTTTTATGCCATTCTTTTTAAACACTTTAATGGCTTCGGCGCTTTCGGGTCTTATCTCATCAGCCAGAGAAATATATCCGGCAAGTTTTTCATCTATAATAATGAACACCACAGTCTCTGCTTCGCTGCTATAGGCATCTTCAGGAACAGCAATGCTTTTATCTTTCAGATAACCAGGGCTTACTACTTTTATTTGTTTGCCTTCAACAATTGCTTCAACACCTTTGCCTGTTATTGCATTAAATTTTTCGGGTTTGGGAATGGTGATCTTTTTATCTTTTGCTTTACTAACTATGCCAACCGCAATCGGGTGCTCTGAACTTTGTTCCAATGCCACAGAAAGCCGTAGCAATTCATCTTCTGAATATTTTTTATCAAGTGATACAATCCGGGTAACGCCAAAATCACCTTTGGTAAGGGTGCCTGTTTTATCAAATAAAAGTGTCGTTATTTTTCGTGAGTCTTCAAAGGCAGTACGGTTTCTTATTAAAAGCCCGTTTTGTGCTGATACTGCGGTTGAGATTGCTACAACTAATGGTATAGCTAGCCCCAATGCATGCGGACAGGCAATGACCATCACCGTTACCATGCGCTCCAGTGCAAATACAAAAGGGAAGCCTAAAATTAACCATACTGCTAACGTTCCAAAACCAATGCCGAGAGCAATAAAAGTAAGCCATTTCGCCGCCCTGTCCGAAAGGTTTTGCATTTTGGATTTTGACTTCTGTGCTTCTTCTACCAGCGTAATCACTTTATTGAGATAGCTGTCTTTCCCTGTATGTTCTACTTTTACTTTAAGCGAACCATTGCCATTGATAGAGCCGCCTATTACTTTGTTTTCAATCTCTTTTTTTACAGGTTTGGATTCCCCGGTGAGCATAGCTTCATTCAAATAACTGCTACCTTCTATTATGATACCATCAGCTGGAACTTTTTCACCCGGCTTTATCATAATCACATCGTTCTGTTGCAGCTGTTCCAATTTTATATCTTCCACCTGTCCGTCTGCTTTTACACGGTGAGCTTCGGCAGGCATCATACTCACCAACAATTGCAAAGCCTTTGAAGCACCAAGCACCGATTTCATTTCCAGCCAATGGCCCAGCAACATAATTACTATCAGAGTGGCCAGCTCCCAAAAAAAGTCCACTCCCTTTAAACCAAAGACTGTGGCAGCGCTGTAGAAATAAGCTACGGAAATAGCCATAGCAATAAGTGTCATCATCCCTGGCGATGCTTTTTTTATTTCGCCCCAAAAACCTTTAAGAAATGGCCAACCAGCCCAGAAATAAACAAATGATGACAGTGCCAAAAGGATGTATTGATTGCCTGGCAACAAAAGATTATAACCAATGAAACCCTGGATCATTGGTGAAAAAACAAGGATGGGTATCGTAATAATCGTAGATACCCAGAAACGTTTCCGAAAATCACGTATCATCATTTTATGATGGTCATGACCTGCCATACCCATCGGGATAGCTCCATGATCGCCATTATTCATTTTACTGTGATCCATCTTAGCATGTTCCTCTTTGGTCATGTCCATTTTCTTCGAG
>JAAFGX010000029.1 GCA_010365115.1 Paludibacter sp. | reverse complement strand
CTTTCGTGCCTTCGGCAAAATTGCTTAGTTGGGTGGCTTTCAGTTTTAAGGTAGCAGCTGCATTTAAGCTGAAACCCAACGGCAATTCCATATTGTCGGTAACTGCATTTAATCCATTAATTACCAAGCGTTCGTTACCTGCCTTACTATACAAATCGGGTATTGTAGCGCTGTTGTTCATCATTTTTGGTGAGTCGAAGCTGTCATATTCATTACTTGCCGCAGCATCCTGATAAATCAATAATTCATCACTTTCAGTGCCATTTTGTATTTGCAGACGTATTGTTTTTCGCTGATCCTGTTTGGGAGCTTTCATCAGGTTGCCGTTATCATCACGATGCTCTCGCATATCGTTATTGAAATACATTTTGGTATTACTGTTGTTTGTTTTTACCTTCACCCAGAATGCTTGTGTGGGTGGAATAAAGTGGGTAATGTTAGTATTTGCCGTTCCGTTGCTGACTACATAAGAACTCCCTGATCCGTTGTATGTTACAAAAGTATAAGCATTAACCGTGTTTTTAGTACGGTAATAATAGGTATTCTCTAAGTTCGGATTGGCTGTTGCCACAACTGTCCAGTCGATGTACGATGGATATGGATTTCCTACTAAGTTGAAACCTTTGCCTTTGGTATCGTTGCGTGTAAGGTCGAAGCTTGTTGTGATAGGTCCGTTGTTGGGTGTTCCCGAAAACGAAACTGTAGTTTCGGCATTGGCTTGCGAAATATAGCCTTTACCTACTGTCATCGAATTTCCTGTCGCCCAATACTTCCAATAACTTGTTTCTCCGATATTTATAGGATTATTGCTGCCATCTTTTGGGTAATTATTATCTCCCGCCTCTACATATTCATAATAACGGGTAATGTTGTTTGCAGGCGAAGTTGCAGCTTGTACAGGGCTGGATACATACCAATTTCGGGCAGAACCCAAGTATTGATTTGCCGTAACAGTTCCTGTATACGTTCCGCTATTCAACATTGTAGCTGTGCCGTTTGCATCGCTTTGGAGGGTGAGGCCATTGGTGGTGGTGAGCGCTGCATTGATAGTCAATTTTCCACCAGCTGCAATACTCAGACTTTTCAGGGTTTTGGTTGCATCGATAACTAATTCTCCGCCATTTGAAACAGATAAATCGCAATTTGAACAGTTGCCTAAAGTTGATAAATTTACATTTCCGTTAATGTTTGGGAAATTATAGTTTATAGTCCCATTATTTGTCAATGCGATAGTACTTGTAAATGCTGTTGTTTGATTAGTTTTTGATGTATTAATAAAAGCACCCGCATTGTTATTGAATGCTGCACTACCTGTATAACCCGTTCCGGATGTTCCTGTAATTTGACCAGTAGCTATATTGATTGTTCCGGTATTCGTAAGTGTTGATTTGCTATCTGTCAAAACGATAGCATTGGTAAGCGCTTGGCTTGAATCAACATTAATAGTACCGCTGTTGGCAATACTTGCATTTACAGTATTTCCATATACCTTGATTACACTACAGTCTGTAGTTTGGTCGGCACTTGTGTTGAAGTTGATAGTACCTGAATTTGTAAAAACGTTGGAATATCCGCCACCTGCCATAAAGATAACACCGGGGGTGGTATTGCCGGCGAAAGCACCGTTTGCAGTCAGAGTGCCCTGATTGACAAAACTTGCGGTTGACCCACTCAGGGTGCTGGCTCCTGAAATACTAATCGGATTGCGGGTAGTGCCACCAACATTGATTGTACCCTTATTGGTAATTGTGGCCGATTTGGCGGCGGTGGTTCCCGATGTGGATATGTAAAGACAAGAAACATTGGTGTTATTGTTTCCATAATAATTCAGCGTGACCCCCGTTTCGATAGTGGCCGAGAAGGATGCCTGGTTACCGGAGGCGCATCGTAAGAAAGAGTATCCAACAGGGCTGAGTGCAGAGCCGATATTAATGGTGCCTGTACCATTAATCTGAGCCGGAGCTGACCCATTCACATCAATAACGCCCACAACGGTGCCGGGGTTTGGGGTAAGCGTAATGGTGCCACCCACGGTGAGAGTGGGAGTGGTAGAGGCTGTATTCTGATTTATCGTGATACAGGGCCAAGACGTGGTTGTAGCAGTGGTGTTTATACTTAGTGTACCCGTTCCGGCATTGTTAAAAGTACTGGAAAATGTACCGGCATTGGCAGAGGCAAGGCGAAGACCTGCACCCGTTCCCGAGGCAATGGCATTGGTAATGCTTACTGTCCCGGCCGAGTTATTAATAGTTCCACCCATAAGAATACAGGCTTCGTTACTCGCAGTACCCGTTGTTTGATTGATGGTGAGGCTGCCACCCGTGATATTTAAAATCCCTGCGGCAGAGGCTGAAGTTTGTATAATCAGACGGTTAATGGTTATGGCATCACCCGATTGAATCAAAACGGTTTTACCTACTATTGTTACATCGTCTGATAAGGTAGGTAATGCACCACCACCCCAGTTGCTTGCGACATTCCAATTGCCACCTGATGCTCCTGTGTAACTAATTGAGGCAGCAAAAGTTGACGAACTTATGCCAAAAAATAAAAGTAACCCCAACATCAGGGTACGCACGCTGTGTGTTTTTGAAATTGAAGGGACTAATCCCAAGAGTAAAATTATTTGTTTCATAATAACAATGGTTCGTTATAAAATGAAATAAGTATTTGATAATGAGAAAAATAACTAAAAAATAAGAGTTAAAACATTTGGGTAATTCATTGGAAATCAGTATATTTACAGATTATTCCGTAATCAAACAAATATGCCATCCAACGAACACCCAAATGCTATATCATTGATATATAGTACATTAGAATCAGACAAGTTTTCAACATTAAAAGAGTCAAGAAAACAGTTTATTGCAAACGTTTTAGTGCTTTTTTTAAGTATCAAAGGTAGAATAAATTTTCTACAACTCTCACGTTTTTCCAAAAACTGCGAACAGTACTTTCGGATTAACTTTGAGAATAAATTCAACTTTCAAGATTTTAATCTTAAGCTAATTCTTGAACAATCTATTAAAGAATGTTTAGTTGCTTTCGATCCGAGCTACATTTCCAAAAGTGGAAAAATGACCTTTGGTCTAAATATGTATTGGTCAGGTTGTGCAAAAAAAGCCAAATGGGGCTTAGAGATTTGCGGTTTTGCTGCCATTGATGTTTTGCGAAACACAGCATTTCATTTAAATGCAATTCAAACACCTCCCATAGAAGGTATGACCTTATTAGTGTATTATTGTCAGATAGTTAAAGATAATTATTTGTATTTCAAAGATTTATCAAAATATATGGTTGCCGATGCCTACTTCTCTAAGAAAGAAGTCGTTGACACAATGCTTTCTTTGGGTCTGCATTTTATCAGTCGATTACGCAGTGACTCTAATTTGAAGTATAAATTCACTGGGGAACAAAATTGTAAAAAAGGCGCAAACAAAAAATATGACGGAAAATTCAATCTCAAATCTCTTAACATGAAGCATTTCACAGAAGTTGTTTGTGAAGATCACGTAAAAGTTTATTCTGCCATAGTTTACTCTGTTGCATTTAAAAGAGATATTAAAATTGCTGTAGCCCTGTTTTATAAAAACGGAAAAGAAGTTACCCGGAAAATTTATTTCTCAACAAACTTAGATTTAAGCGCAGATAAAATCTTTAGATACTATTGTTCTCGTTTTCAAATCGAATTCCTTTACAGAGATGCAAAACAATACTGTGGCTTGACCAATTGTCAGGCTCGTAGCCAAAATAAACTTGCGTTCCACTTTAATGCTGCATTGACCGCTGTCAATTTAGCTAAAGTTGATTGGTTAAACACAAAAACAGACGACAATTTGCAGTTCTCTATGTCAGACTATAAAACAATGTATAACAACGAATTACTTTTAAAAACATTTATTGAAAGGTTCGGCATTAACCCGAACTCAACTAAAAACAAACAAATAATAGCAGAACTTAGGAACTGGGGCAAAATTGCAGCCTAATGTTTAGTTGTTTTATAACGAACCATTGTAATAAAAGAAATTTAATTGGGTTGGAAAAAATATAAAACGATCGACGCAAAGATAGGCTATATAATTATAATGGTAGGTGGTAAACTACTGCTTTTATAGGGGGTGAAATTAGTAAATACACCCAAATGTGCTACTTAATATGGTAAAAAGAGGCTTAATGCATTACAGTATACACAAACTCCAACAAGAGTTTTTCAGCAGACCATTCTTCATAATGCTGAATTCACCTAAGTTTTATTTGAACATTTAAGTGAAAACTGTATTTAAGTCAGAAGATTTATTGTAATGATTTTTTCTACTTTCGAAAATGATTTACTGTCATAACGCCCTCCCAAATTTCATCCAAAGTTACTTTGCTTGTAGGATAATATCCGCGATAATACTTTGTATCATTATCTCTGTCCCAAACCATAAGTTTACAATTTTGCTCCTGATTTTTTGGTAGAAGTAAGGCACTGGTAACTACCGATGACAATCTTTTTTCATCATTGGTATAGAATACTGTTTTTGCTCCGATAACATCTTTCATAATGAACTCACCTGAACTTGTAGCTTTGTATTCAATTTTGTCCAAATCATTATGAAAATTCATTGCATTATCTTTGTGAACACAACAGATTCCGAAAAACCAATGGCTTACTTCTAACGATTTTTCCCATGTTACTCTATTAAAAGTTTGATATCCTGTATTCTTAAAAGTAGTCTTCTTAAAATGTAAAGCTTCAACAGGATGTAAAGGATTGGCAGTTACTATTCCATTCATCTTTGTGGGTGATTCGTGTAAAGTTGACTCCTGCACGTAACTAAACTCATTGCAGGGAATTAAATTTTCTGTCTTTGTAAACTCTTTAAGTTTTCCATCAACAAAATACTTGATGTTAACATACTGTTCATCACCATGAACGCCTCCCGTATAATCTGCTCTCCCTTTGATTAAAAGAGCAAATTCACTCTCAACGTTTAGTATTATCTGATTACCTGTTTTAGTCATCTTTTGTCCATCAAACTTATACTCGAAAGCATCATATATTTCAAAGTGATTATTGTACACCGTTTGAGTCGTGTCGTATCGATTAGCAATAGTATATCCAACGTAATAATCCGAATTTGGGTATTCCAAAAATATATGAACCGTTGGCAAATCTTTGTATTCTTTAGGCGAATAGCTAACGTAGCATTTCGAAGAAAGGCTGCTGCTAAAACAAAATATCGTCAGTGATATTAAAATAATTGATTTCATTTAATTTGGTTTTTATTTTTGTAAGTTATTATTTGTATACATTAAATCACTCGAAACGCTTACCGGTCTTTCGTCTGAAGCAACAACAAACCATTCGGCGGCATCATCAGGAAGTTTAACTTGATATTTATTAACTCCTATTTCTACTGGAATAATGGCATTCCACAAACATTTTGTTGGTTCGGGACAATTAATACTCCAATAAACTTCAACTTTCGAAATAGCAACCGAAGTCTCTATTGTGAAATTTGCTATCTGAGCATCTTCTGTTTTATTGACAATAACTTTTGGAAAGGGCTTGCCAACCCCTTTGAGGTAAAAGTCCATATAAGGCACTTCCATTGCCAACCAGTTAGCTCCACTACCGCTTGGAGTAGGATAAGGTTGAAAGGCTGTAGGTGTGAAAGTTGTTGCTGGTTTAACCTCAAATACAGAGCCTCCCGGTAGTGGAATTTTATGTGTTACATTTGGCGCATAGACATGATTTTTTTCTGCAGTGATAACATCGAGTGTTTTTTGAACAGCTTTAGGCCAATAAAAAAAATCATTGGCAGCTCCAGCTATGAAAAAGGCTGCCTTTATATTGTTAGCTCTACGTCCGGCATCAAGATACTTAAGCCATTGTTTGCGCTCTGTTTCGGACATTTGTTGAAGCGTGGGTTGTTGCGATGTAAGCTCATAAAATCCACATCCAAATACCGAGAATCCAGCTTCTACCTGATTTCCAGCAAGCCCACATATCATAGTCGTTAAATATCCACCCCAAGATACACCAACGACACCAATTTTTGAGGAAATAACGCTGGGCTGAGACCTAAGCAGGTAAAGAGATTTCATACCACTAAGTACTGCATCGAAAATTACGCTTGTAGTAACATCGGGTTTTGCGACATAACGTTCTGTTCCATACTTGAGTTCATTCCAACGCCCTTTGGTATAAATCAAATCATAAGGGTTTGCTATCCCAGGTAAATCGGGAGCAACCGCCACATATCCCCTTTGTGCCCAGGCTATTGCCTTTTTTTTCTCGGCCATACCGCCGCCCCCATGCAAAATAAGTATGCCCGGATATTTACCTTTTGCTTTGGGTGTAGCTATCACGGCATAAACGGCTGAACTATCTTTAAGAAAAAAAGTAACCTCCCGAACAATTACTCCTAATGACTCTTTTATTGAGATTTCTCTTATAATAGTTGGAGGTTTTGAGTCGAGATACTTGTTAAAAGGGTCATTATTAGCAAATAGGCTAATTGAAATAACTAAATTAGTTACTACAAGCAAAATAACTTTTTTTGTAGTTTTCATATTATTTATTTACGACTTATTTTTATAACTGATACAGATTTAAAAGGCAATTCTTTGGGTAAATTTATAATAATTCCTTGTCCGTAGGTCGCTGAATAAGACAACTTCTTTGGACCATTTTCTTCTAATAATTCAACCTTAACAATTGTGGAAGGGTCTATATTTAGTGAGAGTACATGGTTTTCGGGGCTATCAAAAAGGTGAACATAAAGTACATTTCCTTTCTCGGTAAAGTACCCCCTATATTCCTTTCTGTTGAGAGAATAGGGTTTTGTTCCTTGAATTGCTTCCTTGTTTACCTTCATCCATTTTGCAAAATCATTTAGACGATTGATAGCTAAATCAGGTAACACTCCATTCCCATCGGGTCCCACATTTAAAAGATAATTTCCACCTTTAGCAGTTATTTCCACTAATTTACGAATTAATTCTTCTGATGACTTCCAATACTCTTTGGTATCTAAAATACTGTATCCGAAACTTTCAGCCATGGTTCCCGGAGTTTCCCATGGCCTTGTTTCTTTGTCAGCCGGAATTTCATTGTCTTCCATTTCGAGAATATCACCCAAATCGTTACCAATCCTTGAATTGACTAGGCAATGAGGTTGAATTGATTTAACGTATTCCTCCAAATCTTTACTTTGAGCCAAAGTTGTCAGTTCAGGTGTATCAAACCATATTAAGGCAATTTCACCGTAGTTGGTTAATAGCTCTTTGATTTGAGGCTTCACTTTTAAATCTATGTATTTTTGGTAGTCCAAACCCTTTGTATCAGGAAAATCCCATGTATTTCTTCTCCAATCTCCACAAACAGCATTTGAATCCTGCCAATCGCGACCCAAAGAATAATAAATTCCAAGTTTTACACCCTCTTTCTTGCAGGCTTTTGCTAACATTTCAATTGGATCTTTTTTATATGGAGTTGCATCAAAAATATTATAGGGATGCTCACTTTTATACATGGCAAATCCTTCATGGTGTTTTGCCGTAAAAACAATATACTTCATACCAGCATTTTTTGCCATTTTTACAATTTTATCAGCATCAAAACCTACTGGATTAAAGTCGTTGCATAATTTTGAATATTCCTTTAATGGAATTTTATTTAGCAACATAATATGTTCAGCATAAGGATTTATATACCTTTTGTCCGGAGTTGATTTCCCATCCCACATACCGGCAGGGATAGAATAAAGCCCCCAATGAATAAACATTCCAAAACGAGCATCGCTGAACCATTGCGTGTTGTCATTTGCTATTGACTGGCTTTGAACAGGGAATTGAATGCATAAGAGTAAGCCCGTTAGCAAATAAACTTGATATTTTTTTGATTTCATGTGTATATATAATTTTTATTTTTATAAGGATTAAATTTCTACTTTCCATTCACTGCAAAATAATAAATCTGGCAAGCTGTTCCTTTGCTAGTTGGATTTTTTTCGGCTGATATTTTGAGGGTTAGTTTGTGCTTGGTGTTTTTTAGTTCCGTTTCGAACATATAAACCCACGGAATGTATAAATTACCGCTCCATCGGGTATATAAATCGAGTGTTTTAAACTTGCCACCATCCACTTTATATTCAATGATTCCAGCATTGGGTCCGGCAAGGCAATATATGCCAACGGCTGTGCCCTCAAATTTCAAACTCAGTTCAGCACCAGCAGTTAGGGCTTCCAGAATGGCTGTATTTTTGTTTTTTTCGCATACAGATCCTTTTTCTTTTGGTGTCCACAACGGTTCATACGTCCAGCCTTTTTTTACTTTTGCTTCGCGGGGGTCAACTAATTTTCCGTTGTAATAGCTAAAAGCATTGAGAGGATTTTCGGGTAAAACGTGTGGTTTTAGCTGCAAATCTGGATAAGAAACCGACCACATTTGATCCAGAAGTGTTTCGATAGCTGCTGCATAATACTTTTGTCCTAAGGGTGCAGGATGTGTTCCACCAAACTGTTTCCAATCAAATTCGCCAGCTCGGATGCGTTCAGCTATTTCTTGCGCCTGATTTATTGATGGTATCTGATAATATTCAGCTACTTTTTCGTGATTCAAAATGACATTGGGCATTTTTCCTATATTTAGAATGGGAATGAATGGGTCATAAATAAAATGTTGCATCACAATATCCATATTGGGGTTACTCAATAATGCCCGACGTACTTCTCCTTCCATACCACGAATTTGGGAAATAGAATCAAATCCATTGGTATCATCATTCACCGCAGCTTCCACAAACAATAAATCAACTTTCGCATTCTTCAAAACATCATTTTTCAATCGAAAAGCTCCAGGTGTTGATCCCGTTGAACCAATACCAGCTTCGACAAACTCAAATTTAGTATAAGGAAAGCGTTCTTTCAATTGTGCCATAACGATATTGTGCCAACCTTTCATTTCGGTGATTGACCCTCCAAGAAATGCCACACGACTCACTCTTTCATTTTCGAAAATTATGCGTGAATTATTGAGATTTCCACGTAGATTGATATAATGTTTTACTTTACAAGATGGCAATTGTCGATAAATGGTGTCAACACAATTATTAGTATTACTGTATGAAGCAAACTCACACTTATTTTTTTGTGCTTTTAACGCACAAATATCTACAAAACAAACGATTACGAGTAGAATCGTTAACTTCTTCATTGGCTTAATTATTTTAGTTTGTAACTTAATAATAAAAACGAAGCATTGTTTTGCTTCTTGGTTGTATTATTATATTTTGAGTCAAAAACTACGACATTTATTTAATATTAAATTGTTTTAGCAACCATTCATCAGCAGCAATTCTTGAATCTCTATCAAGCGAATGCCCTGCTTCTTTTGCAACATAAACTTTTAGTGGAAATTTGGCAGAATTAACAGCTGCATATACCGTTGTTGGAGGTACAGTTACATCGTTGTATCCCAGAATTATAAATCCCGGAACTTTAATATTTTTTACAAAATTTACAGCATCAAAATACGTTGCGGTTTCCATCTTTTCCTTAGTAATTTGCTTCTTGTCACTGAAAAACTGAGGCCAACCAGAGGCTCTCCCTACTGAAAATCCATAATGGTCACATAAACCGGGACACATTGCAACGAAACACTTAACTTTAGTGTTTAATGCTGTAGTCATTAATGTTAATCCACCACCTTGACTTGCACCCCACACAGCTAAATTTACTCCATCGTATTCAGCTAAGGTAGAAAGAAATTCAACTGCTCTAGCGGTACGCATTAATACATATTTGTAATAATATGTGTTTTTGTCATCTAGATTTGACTTCCAGTAACTCGTAATGGCTCCATATCCAAATTGTCGGTATACGGCTGAATCCAACTCCATAGGTAAACCATGAATTTCAATCTGAAAATTTATCAAACCCTTTTCAGCCATTTTTATATTTCCACTAAGAGATCTAACTCCCGCGCCTGGAAGTTCAAGTACAGCAGGATACTTCCCTTTTGCTTTTGGGGTGCTTAAAACTCCATATACCTCTTGAGAACTATTTTTTTTATTGGGCAAGCAAACACTATAAACATTTATTTTATCAGTACATCTATCCGCCAATAATTTCAGTTGTGGATTAAGAGGGTCTTTTTGGGCATCTTTCATATTTCTCTCCCAAAAACTATTAAAATCTCGAGGCATTGGAGTAATCGGTTTTATTTTTTCGGGTTCGAAACCACAAGTTGCCAGACCTACATATTGCTTACTACCTAATTCTGCGGTTACTTTGCAGCGAAGGAATCCGCAGGAATCTAAAGTACCTGCTTCGATTACAGTTTTACCATCCTCTAATACTATTGTTTTATCAATGGTTGGAGTCATCTGTTCAGCTCCAATTTTATAGTTAATACTTACATTATTTACTAATTTTCCATTATCTGTTATATTTACTTGCAGTTTTACCTTTTCGCCAATCTTATACAACCAATCTGTATGATCTGGCATTACTTCTACTTTGATTTGCGCAAATGAAAATGCTGAGATAGAAATACATAGAGCTAAAAATATTAATTTTCTCATAAATTTGAACTTTAGTTGTTTATTCTATTTTTAAAATACAATTCAGTGCTAATTCGATTTTGTTTTTCATCTTCTACTGAAATGAAACAAATTTTAAAATCAAGAGGAATCTCACAGTTTATTGTTTTATTCTCAGTTTGTATTTCTTTTTCAACCCATTGTGCTTTAGGTGAAATAATACTGTCTAAAGTGTAGCTTAAATATGCTTTTTTTACATTAGCTGAAAGCAGTGCTGTAATCCGTCCATCTTTAACTTTAAAATTTTCAAATTGTACGATTGAAATAGTTTTCGACACATTTAACTTATCGCCTATATAATTCTCAATTTCAGGTATTTTCCATGCGTTTTGATGCCCATGCATAAGTCCCACACGAATGCTAATATCTTTGTTTTTAACATGTTTATATGTGTCGGAAAATTGATCTAAATAGAAGAAATTGTCGTTTGTTCCATTCACAAATAGTATCGGTATTTGAATATTTTCAAGATAAATTGAAGGATCATATTGGTCTTTCCAGCGTTGCTGTCCCAACTCCGATAAATGTTTTATTTGAGGAGCCATAGCTCCTGATTTGTACAAATAACCGCAACCATATACAGGACAAGCAACTTTGAATCGATTATCTAAGCCACTAACTAAAGTGCTAATAATTCCACCCCAACTAATACCTGTAATGGCTGTTTTTTGTGAATCGACCTCTTTAAAACTCAACATTAGCGAGTGAGCATAAACTACACTACTTACAGCTTGATAATACCAATCGTTTGTAATGTTTTCATTGTATGCGAAATAAGGTGTCTTGGAGTCGATTTCAATAAATCCATTCGGCAGAGGCAAACCATCTGGTCCATACCCACGCAAATCCATCGAGATTGCTGCATAGCCCTTTTCAGCCCAAGCCTTTACCCACTGCATATATGCTTTTCCACCGCCACCATGCACGCACACAACCGCTGGTAAATTTTTATCCAATGACCTGTCACCGTTCAAAATACCCGGTGTACAATAATATGCAAACACATCTGATTTTTGTCCTTTATACATTGTGCCTTTATAGATAATGCCATAAACACCATCCTTTTGTGATATTATCTGGTAATTAGGTGCTTGGTTTAATTCTGCAATATTCCATGTTTTATTTACTTTTTTATTTAAAGCAGATAATAGGCACATATTTGCATTAAACAGCATTAACAGCACCAGTATTTTGTTAGTATTTTTCATAGATCAATAATTATTTATTTTCCCACCTAATAGCTTGATTCATTTTTTTGAATGGAATAGGTGCAAATCCTGGAATTTGTTTAAAAATCGGTGAGCTTAGTTTTAGTTCAAAGTTATTCTTGTTATCGTCCACAAAATCAACTTGTTGCATGACATCAAATTCAATGTTGTTATATCTGAATTTTTTATCAGGATAGCGACCCTCGCTTAATTTTTTACCACCGTTTCCTACAAAAACATTGTCATATACATGATTTGCTATCACAATGGTGGAATCGTTAGCTTTAAAACCCGTAAATATTTTACTCATTTCAGGGTATCGGGTTGAATAGGGCGGTTTAGTAATGTCAACATCTTTTTCCATCATGAAACCTCGAGCATATATCATAGTTGAACGCATTTTTTTGAATTCGTGGCCATCTATAATATCTGAACCAAAATTCCCAACAAAGAGATTATTGTGAATTTTATTTTCATAACCACCATTTATAAAAATTACACCGGTAGTGTTCCCAAGCATCCCAAATCTCCCTTTATTTCTGTAGAATACATTACCAAATATTTGAATGCCACATGTTTCATTGTCTAAATAAATAGCTCTTGTATGTGAATTGAAATCTCTGGCATTGTCATGTATGTAGTTAAACCGTAAAACATTTCCAAGTTGTGATGGATTTTGCCTTATTTCTATAGCACCACCATCCACACTGCCGGTTATTCCTCTACAAATTTCGTTGTATTCAATGATGTGATCATTACCATGTATATAAAGAATACCACCAAGATTATCATGCAAATAGTTAGCTTCAATATGATTACCACAGCCATCAACTGTTATATTTTCGGCATAATATGTAATCAGACGATCAGTGCGATATATATTACAGTTTTTTACAAAGTTGTTAGCAGGAGTAAGTGTTTTTCTATCACCACCACCTAATAAAACGCCACCAATACCCGTGTTATAAATAATGCATCCATCAAGACCATTCTTTTCACCACCTTCACGATTCAATGAAGTGCCTGTACGTGGGTGTGTTTTAGTAGCAGATTGAATAGGACCTCCTACCTCCAGTCCTGTACAAAGTGCATTCCGATAGTCACCAGGCAGACGGGAAATCAATTTTTGAGTTTTACTATCATATCCTTTGCCAATTTGTACTCCTACTATACCAGTATTTCGCAGGGTACAAGATTCAAGAACATTGTCCTTACCACCAGATATGAAGACTGCACTTGTGCGGGTAACTTCAAAAGTCAGACCTTTTAAACGTATATGAGAGCAATTTTCTATAGAAATCAATACATCGTTAAGGGTGGATACAACCACCTCTGAATTTGAATTAAAATCTTTCGGCGGATATAGGTATAATATGCCGGTATTTCGATTGATATAATATTCTCCAGGTATGTCAATTTCTTCGGGTAAATTATAGAAATAAATCATAGAAGCCTCTTCCTGGTTATACGTTGGCCATAAATTAACTGAATTTTGAAATGTAAAAGTTCCCTTATTGCTGTCAATAGATGCAATTTTTCTGGCAGTGTGGGCATAGCCTCTCACTAAACACCCACCCACCATGACATCTTCCTTGGTTGTCCATAATTTTAAATGTCCAAAAGCCATTTTCGGACTTATTCCAGACAAATCGCCATCTTCAGTAGAAGCATTTTTATGACAAAGTACATCGTTTACATTTAATACGGAATATTGCTTTGGTTTACCCTGCTCATCATTTACCATTTGTATTTTTGCTCTGTCAACGTTCCCCATAAAGGGAATATCATTATTTCTATTGGGCCATCGGGATAAACTCATAGGCTGTTGATCTACGAATACCTCCATGGGGGCAGGCAGGTAATGTGTGTCTGATCCAAAATCAACAGCATGTAAATCGTTAATTTTACCATAATCAGTAAGGCCTAGGTCCTTTAAATTGACTTGAAGAATATGTGATTGTACAGACTTATCAACTAAATTCTTTAAAAAATTAATATCAGATACAGCCATAAACTTATTAGCAGGTATTCTAATGCCTCCAACAAATCTTGGCAATTCGCCTTTAATTGATGTATAGATAACTGGAGCATCTTCGGTGCCACTATCTTGTTCAGCAAGATCAAATCTTGTGGTAAGTTCATATACACCACCACCAATCCAAACTGTAATACCGCCCTTAGGGTACTCATTTATCCCCTTTATTTTACGAATGGCATCACGTGCAGCTTGAATGCTAGCAAAAGGTTTTTCTTTAGTTCCATCATTTTTATCATTCCCTTTTGTTGTTACAAAAAATTCTTTTTTTGGAATGTTTGTATTAGCCCATATAAGACTATCTGTTAGGAATATAAGCAATCCTATAAATGTAATTTTAATGATTTTCATCTCTATTTTTATTTTTGTTGATTTCTAAAATTCTACAGGTGTAATTTTTATGCCGTTAACACTAGCACTTTCTCTATTCCCATCCTCTAGTGTTACCGTAATATTATGCTTTCCGGGTTTATTAATCTTAATCCACCCAATAGGAAAACTTGAGTATATGTGAGATGAATTTTGTTGGTTTTGAATTTCTTCTCCCTCATCAGTACGAACCTTCCAAACGATTTTACCTACACCTGTATAAGAGATATCTATCTTGTAATATCCGGAACGAAATGTTTCAAAATCCCATGTTGCTTTTGCGTCAGAACTCCACTTGGTAATTTGGTTCAATGTCTTCCACTCGCCAAATTTTTCCATCCACTGTTTATCTGCTTTTTCGTTACCGTAGTTAACTGCAAATTTTGCCGGTATGTAAATTCCAATATTAGGATCAACGGCAAAAGCAGTATCGACTTTAACTTCTCCAGTTAATGTTAATTCTAACACCGAGGCAAACTTATCAGGAGGTGCAGAAGGCAAATTAAAGCAAACTAAATTTTCGGTTTTTTTAAAAGTAATTGTAGTTTCAACTTTATTATTCAGTAGCTTGGACGAATCTATCCCTGACTTCAATCCTGGCAAATAAAGTTTGCCATCTACAGACCAATCATATACTACCAGATAAAGTTTTTGTCCGTTTCTTACAACATCGCCCCACGGCAAAGCATGTTTCCACGGCGACGCATCTACCCCATAAACAACCTGAGGATACTGTTGAATCCACTTACCGACAGACAACAGAGATAGCTTAGCAGGCTCTGGGATTTGACCTTTTCCATCAAGACCTACATTCATCATCAACGTACCACCACGGGCTATAGTAGATAGGACTGTTTTTAGTATTTGCTTTGGAGATTTCCAGTTTTGATCATACCATGCATAACCCCACGAATCGTTTGTTACATCAACACTTTCCCACATTCCTTCCACATTCTCTATAGGCACTTCCATATCACCCAAGGTTGTATAATCACCTAAACCATATCCAACCCGACCTGACACCAATGCATCAGGCTGATTTTTGCGTACCACTTCAGCGCACATTTTGGCATATTTAACTGGCATATTACCCGGTTGATCAAACCAAACCAGTTGAATGGGACCATATTGTGTAGTAATCTCTTCTAATTGAGGTAGACACTTTTCTCTCATATAATCATCGTAATTTTTCTCCTTGCCATTGTCATCTTTGGTTGGTCCGCGGGAAGCCCCAGGTGCTGTCCAGTCAACATTATGTGAATAATAAAATCCCAAACCAACATCTTGTTTCTTACATTCCGTGGCAAGTTCCATGAGTGGATCGCGCTTAAATGGAGTAGCATCAACAATATTAAACTTATTGACTTTAGAATGGTACATCGCAAAACCATCATGATGTTTGGTAGTAAGAACAATATATTTCATCCCTGCATCTTTTGCCAGTTGAACGATTGTTTTTGCATCAAAACTACTTGGATTAAAAGTGCTAGCATATTCCTTCATTTCATTGATTGGAATATTGGCCATCCTTTTTTCCATAATCCACTCCCCAATGCCGTAATATGTTTTCCCTTTCCACAGATTACCAATTTGAGAATATAATCCCCAATGAATAAACATGGCATAGTTTCCATCTCTAAAAACCTGTGCTTGTTTACTGTTATTTTCTTTGTTGTGCGAAGTTTTCACCCCCCACTCAGCACCAGTGTCCTGTGAAAATGCATTCATAATTAGTACGAACGAGACAAATAGGGTGAAAAGTGCTTTTATTATTATTTTCATTTTAGTAAGATAGTTTTGTTTATAAATTGCTGATTTCGAATTATTTCCACTTCTAAAACACCTTTATATCTGCTAATACTCTCGGCATCCATTAAGGACGCTATATCATCTACAATTTTACCACTTGATTTAAGAATCACATCGCCTGTTTTAATCCCTGACAGATCTAATAATCCCCCTTTAGTTACTTCTAAAATTAACACCCCTTTTTCGTCAGGAAGACCATAGACTGAACGATCTCCCAGTCCATTTATGGAACGTAATTTTCCCCCTAACCATGCTATAGGCTTATCTTTGTCTACACTGACAACGGTAATGATTTCATTAAATACAGGATTTTTAGCAAGGGTTTTCAATAATGGCTTTTGCACCCCAAATTTGTCCATCGGAAAGTTTTCAAAACCAATTTTGAATGCATTACAATCTAAATTAATACTATAGTTTCCTGTTTTTGGATTTGTAAACGTGATGGTGCCATACATACTATTAAAATCTGTCCCATTGAGGCGGGCTTTCTCAAGATATTTTTCGCTTACGAAAAAATTATGGTCTATTCTTTCTCCCCAATAGTTCATTCTAATAGGAAAATAAGGGGCTGTCAGGACATTTCGTTGTATAATATCGTGGCTGTTCTTAAACCATACATGCGGATGAATAGAATTATTAATACAAATATTGTTCTCTACCACACGGTAGAATCCTTCACGTAGTTTCAATCCTCCATTCAAACAAAGATTGTTGTAGATATGATAGTTAGAACTACCATCATCTAAGTCAATATCCCATCCATGATTGCAACTAAAACGGTTATTACGAATTACAGTAGTGTATATGGCATCAGCCATTATCAGCTGTGGGTATTTGGTGACAAGACTATCCATTACATTACGTTGAGGATGCCAATACCTATCACGACCCCAAGAGTTGAAAGCACCATGATCTCCAGTTTCAAGAACAGTATCAAAAGCATCGTTGTATTCAATTAGATGACCACCAAAAGCTCCATCACCTATATTGATAGCGGCTCTGGGTACTTTATAAATGGTATTATGTCTGATTGTTATTTGTGCGGCTATCTGTAACTCAATTCCTGCGGTTTGCTTCTCAACTTCGCCAATATTATGTATTAAGTTATCTTCAATAATACATTGTCTCGGATATTTGCTATTTTTAGGTCCGGGTGTGAAATCCATATTTTCAAGAGGTGTGAATTTTTCATACTTGTTTACGCAAGAGCGAACAGCAGAAGTATCGCCAACTAAACAAATTGCACTTGCACCAATTTTATAGAAATATGATCCTGTTATTTTATCATCATAATTATAACCTGACAAAAACACTGCATTCCCACCTAAATTTGTAAATTCACAATCTGTAATAGAACAATTCTCTGTATTTTCAAAAAAGACTGCAGCTCCTCTATAAATTGTCCAGTCACTGCGCATAAGTGGCTCTTTAGTTTCCATAAAAGTTCTCTTTGTTTGCACAAATTTCACTCCTATAATAGAGACATTTTTTAAAGGTTTTTCGAGAGTTCCACGCAATTCAACAAGATGAGCTAAGGTTGCTATTTCGATTGTTGCATTCGATAAAATTTCCTCGTTAGCCGGATAGTAATATAAGATCTTTTTATCCTTATTATAGTACCACTCATTTGGAGCATCCAGCTCTTCAAAGATATTTTCAACAAAGCGATATTTGAGGTGCATTTGTGAAGGTCGGTTGTTTTGCCATCCACCCTCAAGTACCAATTCATTGTTTTTTTTACCAAGAATCCGATAACTAATATCGCCCCACTCCCTAAAATGGAGTGCATGAATATAACCTCCTGTCGGATTTTTCCATCTTTCAATTCTGTCAGATGCTATTGCATCTTCAGAAGTTCCGTTAAATACACGAGCATTTTTATTGTAATTAGGATACCGTGCTTGTACTTGCTTTTCACCATTTACAAAGAGAACGTCTAACTCTGGCAAATCCAGATTTGCTTCCCATATATTTCGAATTGAACTTTTAACCCACTTAACATTAATTTTTTTTGCACCACTAATAACAACCTCCTCACCCTTGAAATTAGAAATGCATACTGTTTTGCCTGCAAATGAAGTTGAGTTCAATTCTAAAACTTTATCGAGGTAGTATGTACCTTGTCGTAGAATTATTTCAATCTTTGAATCTCTATTATTTTTAGCCTTTATAATTGCAGCATCAATCGTTCTTAAGGGTTGTTGGAAATTTCCTATATTGGTATTATTCCCCTTTGGAGATACTACAATAATTGTAGAATATCCATGCAGAAATAGGATACAGAAGAATGCGATTAAATCAATTTTCTTTTTCAAATCACTTAAAATTAAAGTTCATATTTTTTAATGAAATTAATGACAGGTGTTGGATCTAATAATCCGTGTGGCCAATGACCTTCACCTTTACTCATAATTACTTCAAAAGTTCCTCCCAATTTTTCATACACCTGTTTCATACGTTCACCATTCTCAGAGAAAGGTACGATATTGTCCTGATCACCTGCAATATACAGTATTGGAACTTTGTCTGCAACAAGTTTGGGTGCTAAATCAATAGGGTTTTGGTTGTATGACATAGCCTCCTCTTCTGAACTAAAATTATAGGCTGTAATTAGGTTTTTCCATTCATTCTGACTTCCTTTACCAACTCCATACTTTCCTCCCGGCCAACTTTTGAAATCACATACAGCCCTGTCCATATAAAGACATGAGACCTTTCCTGGATTATTAGCCGCCCATCGGGCAATAGGTAATCCTTCACGACTTACACCCATTAATGCAACACGTTTGGACATTCCATATTTTTCAGTCATCTCCTTATACACTAAGTCCCATTTTACTATGGCATCAGGGGCACCAAAAGTATTTCCTAAACCAAAGGCAATCACATAAAATCCCTCTTTGACTAACTCCAACTCAGTACGAGTCATATTTAATACTGCTGAATTACGCATGTCATAAAATGAGCCTGCAAGTACCCACGGATTGCCTCTTAATGGTTTTTGTGGACAAAGAATAATCAAAATATCTTTAGCAAATGGGATGTCGTAAATAGTAAACGCAGGACAATCCATTTTTGGCGCATTTATTACAAGTGGTTGAACTGCTGGCTGAATGGCATGTAAGTTGACGGTAATGAATGTCAATAATGCAATAGAAATAACAAAAATCGTTTTTTTCATTTTTTTAAAGATTTATCTGTACAGTCTCTTAAAAAAAGAGCTTGTACAGAAGTTTATTATTATTTAATTATTAATTTAATTAGATGCTTAGCTTATATTCAAGTAAATCAGTATTCTTTCTTAAGTGCTACATAATATTCTTGAATACGACAAAGTGTTGCATTAATCTAATTCGTTATCCCAGTTGTAAATCCGCGAATCATATCTCCTTGATAAATTTCAAATCTATACTGAATTCCTGAGCTTAGTCCAATTATCACTTTTTGAGCGGCTAACACCTCTGATTGATTTAAAATGGTTTCTATTACAGTCCCGTCAGAGGATATTGCGACTATTCGGGTAACTTTCATCACTTCAGAAATGATTTTTGATGGCGTTAACATTACATATTTTGTCCATTTTAATGCGACTCGGTCTGTAGAAATAGATGAAACTCCTGAAGTCCAACCTTGCATAGCACCAACAAAAATATTTTCGGCACATTTTCCCCATGAAGCATGAGAATCCAACAATTTCCCAGTAGAATCAAACGCTTTTATTCTAGCTGAATAGTTAGTATTATTTAATAAGCTGTCCATTTCAAAATTGAGGGTATCGCCCAATTCAATAGTTTGAAGTTCATTACTAAATAAAAGGCTGTCCTTACTGAATTCTAATGTATATGTTTTTGCATTTTCTATCTTGTTCCATTGAAATTTCATTGATGGACCATCTGCCCGACTTTGGGCATTATAGATAATGAGTTGCATGGTTGGGAATTGAATTCCACCTAATCCATCATTACTGCTACATGAGGGCAATAACAGAATCACAACAATAACCAATTCTAATGTTTTTTTCATTTTTTTACTTTTTATTAAATTTAATGCTCTTAGAGTACTCCGATGTTTCTATTTTTCTTTACTCTTTCACCAATCTCACGCTTAAAAGAAATGAGTTATTTATTGCATACGAACTTAAAGTCAAACTAGGACCGTTATTTCCTGATATTATGATATAAGCTGAAGTAGTATTTACAGTTATGGTATTCTTGCCTCCGGCACTTGTTGAATAATAATACTGAAAAGCCACATTATCACCTTTTGTAGAAGTCCATAGATTTGCTGTCCATTCGTTTTGTCTACCTGCTGCCGGTACATTATCAATTCCGCCGGTTCTTGAAGAAACAGAATTATTGATATATCCACTTCCTGGTGAATTGCCATAAGCCAAACCACCTGCTAAAAGTGAAAAACCTGACAAGTTATTGCCATTATTTGCTACTGATACACCACTTGGACCATTATACGTCCAACAAGGATGATTTGCTTTTAATTTAGGACCTGCACCTGTACTACCTGCGCCTGTTCCAAGATAATACAACAATGTCAACAAGTCATCCCGGGCTGGGACACGCCAACCTTCAGGAGCAATCTTTTTTGGATTTGCAGGATCAATGGTTGGAAAGTTATATTGCGCACCATACCATTCGTAATAGCTTTTAGTATCAACTCCAAGCGTTATATTTGTCACATCCGGATACTTACAAAACGCAGGACTTGTTTTATAGGTAGCATTTGTAATTCCTGTAGGTTGTAATTCTGGTATTGGAGTCCCATCGGCATAAGATGTTGTTTTTAAATTTTCTGTAATCCAAACTTGTTTACCTATTCTTACCGTTTGATATACATTTTGGTCACCATCTTTCATTGTTTCTGTTCCCCACTTAGCATAGAGATTAACATCTCCTGTAATTTGATCTATGTTGAATATAAATTGATTTATACATTGAGACTCTTTATACCAACCTTTAAAAGAATGATTTACACCCTGACGAGTTGGAACTACACTTGGAATAGTAGTGAAACCGATATCCACCTTAGTGGTATCCCATGTTAACACTGTAGGTACAACAGGCATTGTTAAAGACGGTAGCGGAGGAATAGGATAAGGTATTGTTCCAAAAGTTCCACCATTTGCATGATAGGTTATTTTGTAGCTAGGAGGTGTCCACTTGGCGTACAAAATCGTATTCGTAGCAATAACATCTACATCGAAATTGAATTTATTAATACATGTAGGTTCTTTATACCATGCATCAAAAATGTAATTATCCTTGCCAATAGGTGGTTGGGTTGGATTGGAAGGTTTGACAACCTTATCATTCGGGAAAACTTTCTGTTGATTTGCAGTTAAAACTATTCCATTATTACTGAAATCAACAGTGTATCTGATTGTCCATTTGGCATACAATTTAATATTATTTTCAATGGTGGTTTTTGCGAAATCAAACACATTAATTAAACCAAGCTCCTTGTACCAACCGTTAAACTCAAATGCGGGATTCGTTAGATGAGTGGGATTCTGCGGTTGAATAGAAGTAGATCCCTTTTTTACAGTTATTGGTGTGACTGGAGTTCCACCATTAGAATTAAAAGAAACAATTCTTTTGGCTATTGTTTGCGTAATACTGCCGCGAAGATAACTATCACGTAGAATATTAAACGTATAAGTAGCATCGTTATCCAAACTAGAAAGAGTGACATTCCCTGAAACCAAATTACCTCCAGTTAAAGCAATAGTATCTCTGGTTGCAGGAAGTGGTAATGTTTTTTGCTTAATTATCGAAGTAACCTTCATCATGGGATTCCATCTCAATATTACAGAAGCTGTATCCACATCCTCACTTTTCAAATTGTAAATATTAGTTGCAGAAAGGACTATATTGGAAAATATCTGTTCCTGAGGAGTCGTAATTATCCATCTAAGATAGCCTGAGTCCTCCTGTTTAGGATTATTGCTTATAGCTTTCACACGTACAAAATAGCGTGTATTACCTACTAAGGAGCCAAACTGACATTTTACAGAATCACTACCTGTAATATACATTAAATTCATTCCAGTTTTAGTAAATAATACTGTAGAAAAAAGAGAATCATTACTGATTTCTGCTATATAAGAACTTGATGATAAAGATCTCCACTTTATTGTTGCAATCAAACCAATACTGTCGCTAAGTGAACTATTAGAACTTGGTGAACCATAAGTCCCCAATGGTCTAAACAATTGATTTGTAAGCTGATCGGGCACAAGAGCATTATAACTATCTTCTGTGCAGGAAGGTAATGATAAAAGTGTTAATAATGTTATAAGTATTGGTAAAACCAAACTATATATTTTGTTTTTCATTTTCTTTTGTATTAGTATATAAATATATTTTTCTATTGAACAAGCTGGTCGTTATTTAATGTTCCTTTGCTTGCACCAATAATCAGTGAATTAATTGGTTGTAGATAATTGTTTTTTGCAGGATCTAATGAACATCCTCTAACTATATATGAATTTACGCCATTAAAGAGAGATGCGATATTGCTATCACCTGTGGTGCCACCTACGCCCATCCACGTGGTCTTATTCCAACCATTTACAGTCATACCACCGTTACTTTGACCTGGTAAATAGGCGATGCTTACAGCACCTGGTATAATACTTGATTTATTTAGAATAATGATCCTTTCACGAGTAGGATCGCTCGGATCATATTTCCAGAATAAATAGTCAGGAACATTCGTATAAAACCCACTCAACAGATCTTTTAAATTATTTTTCATTTGTTGGATTTTACTTCCGAGCATATTCCAACGAATCAAGTCATACTTACGAATACCTTCACCACCCAACTCCCAGGCTCTTTCATCCACTATAGCATTGAAGAATGTGGATGAATCAACAGCAACAGCATTTACATAATTATCCACCTTTTCAGTCCAATAATTCTGTGCAAATGCACGTTTTCTAACCGCTTTTAATGCATCTTTTGCTGCATTAGTAGGACTGCCGTATAGTATATTTTGTGTCTCGGCATACATTAGCAATATATCGGCATATCTAAGAATAGGAAAATCAATACCTAAATTTTGATTTGCAGACATATCACCACCCATTGCAGGGAAAACCCAGGGACGACGCCATTTTGATATACGTGTTCCACTTGGTGAAGCTACAGGAGTTTGTTTAGTTACCGTAGCTGAAGAGTTAGCATAATCATAGAGCTCTACAGTAACATCCCTTCTAATATCCAAACTATCGAAGCCGTAAAAGTAGGTTGGTGGCGAGAAAGCATTAGCAGCAGATGCTCGACCATATTTTTTATCATTAATATTGACTTGCATCCCGAAAGTATTTCCTAGCGAATATCCAAAAAGCGAACGACTAAATGACCACTCAAAAATTATCTCATCAGTATTTGTCCGGTAGGCATGAAGGTCTTTAAATAGTGTAAGATAATCGGGCGCAAGTGAATGCTTTCCACTGTTGATAATCTCACCACACTCCTGGTCAGCAATTTGATAATAAGCATCAGCGTATCTTCCCCTGCGAGTTTCGTGGTTACCACCATTACGCAATGAAAATCCTGCATAAGCTAAGGCCAAACGGGCACGCAACCCTTTTACAAATCCTTTTGTTACTCGAATATTAGTATTTATATCTTTTGACCAAGGGCTATAATTTTCTACTTTATACAAATCTTCAATAAGATATTCATATATTGAATCCCTATTTGTTTTAGACAGGTACATTCGATCTGATTCACTGGTTGATTGAGTTGTAAAAGGTACATCTCCAAAAGTATGAATAAGTTCTCCGTAAGCATTTGCCCGTAAAGCTACTGCTTCGGCGTACAACTGCTTTGATTTTGTAGAATCTTTTGTTAGCCATATTGGACTATAAGGCAAATTTTCAATACATATATTAGCTTGGTCAATTGCAGCATAGCAATTTCGCCATAGGTACATTAACAATCCATTATTTAGCGTTGCATTGTAAGCTGAAATATTCCCTTGTGTTGCATCGAGCGGAAATGTCCCAAATTCAATATCATTGGCTTGATAACAATACGGAATTAATAAATCGTAATTTGCACCAAATTTAGAATAGATTCCCACTACTGCAGCTTCAGCCGTACTAATTTGTGAAAATGATGTTTCAATTGTATATACCGAAGCTGATGACGTGTCAAGAAAATCGTTACAAGCCACACTCAAAAATATAATTACAATTAAAAGAGCTTTTATTGAATATTTTTTCATAATCATTATCTATAATTTAATATTAATACCAAAATTGAAAGACCTACTTCTGGGGTAAGCATTCCAGTCAATACCAGGAGTCAGCTGACTACCTGCCAGACTGACTTCGGGGTCATCGCCAGAGTATCTAGTCCAAACAAATGGATTGTAAACAACTACATAAAATCGTACCTGGGAAAGACTTGCTTTCTTCACAAGTTTATTCGGTAATGAGTAACCCAATGTCATTGTATTTAATCGTAGGAAAGAACCATCTTCAATATCCAATGTTGACAAATCATTAGGCCGTGTTCTTGTAAACGATGCCATTTCTTTATTTTTATTGATTTCGTATAGACTAATAGGATCGACAATCAATCCAGGCGTACTAACCGAAGTCGGATTTGTTGGAATGGTAATTAGCTCCGGATTGTTTGGGTCAACATATACAAATCGATTATTTGAGTTCATCGAGTTATACATATTTACGTATTGTCGATTACTACTGGTAAATACAATAGTATTTGCATTATAGATATCGTTACCGTAAGACCAGTTAAAGAATGACGAGAAATCGAAGTTTTTGTATGACATTGATAAGGTAAAGCCACCTGTAGCAAGAGGGAAAGCGTTGCCAATAATTGTTTTGTCATTTTCGTCTATTTTCCCATCATGATTCAAATCTTTATATTTTGGCGAACCGGGAAGTTCAACTCGGTTACTTGGAATACCTGGTTTTATTGTATAATAGTTCGTTAATGCTGAGGAACCTGAATTGCTATACTGAAAATCATCAAAAGTGTAAAGCCCATCATATACATAACCATACATTTGCCCCATAGGTTTTCCTTCCTGGATTAAATAATCATTAGTTGGTCTTGTTGGATAACCCCATTGTGAACTTTCAGTCCATGATTTAGTGGCTCCTAAATTGTCAATATTATTTCTATTAAAAGCAATATTGGCAGAAATGTCCATATTGAATTTTTTTGCTTTAATCAACTTACTTTTCAAAGATAGCTCAATACCTTTATTCGAAGTTTGCCCTATATTTTGATATTGTGTTGTGTATCCTGTATTATAAGGAATAACAGCATTTAGTAACAAATCGCTAACTCTTTTTTCATAGACATCAACAGTTAAACTTAATCTTCCATCAAAACAAGAAAAATCTAACCCAATATTGGTAGAAGTAGTCGTTTCCCATTTAAGATCAGGATTATATAGCATGGATGCTGGAACGAGATATGCAGTTGGGATTGTTTTATCAGAACCTAAGAATACAGAATTTGAGGAACCATAGGTCATTACATTTTGCCATGAATCAGCAGCTATTCTATCATTTCCAGACTGACCCCAACTGGCACGTACTTTTAAATCTTGTAACCATGAGTTCATGCTGCTCATAAATTCTTCTGAAGACGCACGCCACGCAACTCCAACCGATGGGAAAAGACCCCATCTTTTACTTGGTGCGAATTTACTTGAACCATCGGCTCTAATTGAAGCATTTACAATGTATTTGCTCTTATAATCGTAATTCAAACGTGTAAATAGCGAAGAAGTAGTTATTGGTGTAGATTCATTAGTTCTAATAGGATTTGGCTTTCCAATTTGTGCTGATGACAATCCTGCTTGTGGAGTAGTATTCGCAGGGAAATTCAAAATTGTTGCAAGAGTAGAATTTCCCCCAGAATAAACTAACTCTTCACCAAACATTGCGGTAATATTGTGACGTTTTATATTCTTTCTATAATTTAATACATTTGATAATCGCCAATAATCATTATGATAATAAGCAATCATAGCATTAGGTAATTGCGAAGATGCTCTAGCCTGACTGGTACGCTGACCATAAAATGCCTGAATAGGCCTATCACCGAATTGAAAACTATAGTCTGACCTAAAACTGAGTGCTTTTGATAATGTAACAACAGCTGCAGCACTAAAACGAGTGGTTATACTTTGGTACCTCCTGTACGAGTCTTCAGTGTTTCCTACCGGATCAACTATCCAGTAAGCACTTTGAAGAATATCTGCATTATCTACAAAATCGCTTACACCATTGACTGGTCTAAACTGTATCATGGCGGAAAGTGGTGAACCTACCGATCCTGAATAAGTGGTTGTTGAAGTTCCAGCGCCATATATATCTTTGTTTGAAAAAAAGACATTTGTATAGAATTTAAGCCATTTGGTTGCATCAAAAGATAATGCTCCTGTAATAGTAGTCAAATTAGAACTTGATCCGATCATCACATCTTTGTCCTCTTGGTTGGTAAATGTTGTAGTGTACCTTACTGTTTGGGTACCTCCTGATACGGATAAATTATTTGAATAAGTTGTCCCCGTATTACCTAGAATATATTTTTGATAATTTTTCCCTTTCAAACTTTTATAGATATTGATGTCGGACAATGATCCATAGTCGTTCTCCCATATATTTCTTGTTCCTGAAATTGTGCTTAATGCCATGCCTTCATATTGCGAGAAAACATACTCGAAAGGATTTAAAACCTCAGCAAATTTTTTAGTTTGACTAAAGCCCATAAATCCAGTATAGGTTATAGTGGTTTTACCTTCGAAACCCGATTTCGTATTGATAATAATGACCCCATTTGCACCTCTGGCACCATAAATAGCAGTAGATGATGCATCTTTCAAAACATCTATAGATGAAATCGTTTGTGGAGAAATATTAGAAATATCATCTACCGGAAACCCATCTACAATATACAAGGGTGAGTTGTCATTATTTAATGAACCTGCACCACGAATTTTAATACTTGCCTGAGAATCTGGACCTCCTTGCGATTTTGTTACATTTACACCAGCTATTTGTCCGGTTAATGCATCTGCAATATTAGCCACAGGTATGTCTTTAAAGGTTTGTTCACCTAAAGAAGAAACAGCTCCTGTTAAATCTTTTCGTCTCATAGTACCATAACCAACTACTACAACTTCATCGAGGATTTTTGTGTCTTCTTTCAAAACAAAAACAAAGGATTTTTTACTACCCACAATTTGTTCCTGAGTTATGTAGCCTAGATAGCTAATGACTAGTACATTTTTAGGGTTAACTGCAATTGAAAACTTTCCATTAGCATCAGTTGCAACCCCTTTTGCCTCACCTTTTATTAAAATGTTAACCCCTACCGCAGGTTGGTTTCTTTCGTCGAGAACCACACCGGTAATAACCTGAGGTTCTGCAGCATGCAAATTACCAGCGATAAGTGTCAACAAAATAATGACAGATGTTATAACTATTTTTTTCATTCTTGTATCTTTTATAAAGTTAATGCTTTTTTATCTCATTTTATCGACCTTTAGGTCAGCTACTTCTCCTGTTGTTCTCCTAATTATACTTTTATTGTAAAGTGTCGCACATACATCAGGGTATTGTACCGGAAGAACTTGGTAATCCTTCCATGCAGCATCGTATTCGGCAATATAATTAGCTTTCTCTTTTCTTGAATAAGTGCCATTATCTATGGCCGACAGGTAGAACAAGGAACGATAGATTCGATAGAGATATAATCCATATAATGATGAACAAATCACTGTTCGCTCTGTCGCTTTGTTTTTGAATTTAATTTGTTTGCTAATGGCTACAATCTCTTTCCAAATCGCAATCGATTTATCTTTTTCAGCAAGAATAACTTTTACTTTAGTCTCATCTTTTGGTAAAACTGGAAATGTAATATATTCATCCCTAGTCCACCATGTGTTAATATCATTAAAATACTCTACGCTTCTTCTACCACGAATTACTGCCTGAGCCGAAAGTAGAGCCAGTTGACGGAATTTTGCGGCATCATCGTTGCTTAGTTTCAAGCGTTCTGTTGCATAACGCTGAAAGATAGATTCTTCAGTCTGGTTGGTATTGTTTGCCCACTGTGCCATCACCCATGCATTGAGATCCGACCAGAGCTCATTTTTAATATATGGTCCTTCCCAGCCGCCTCCACGCGTCCATGTCCAAACACCATACAGTTTCCCTGTTTTTGCAAGGCCTTTAAGATTCCAAATTTTTCCTTCTGCCTCCAATGACTTATGCTCTTCAAATCCATTGATAACGCCATTTGCAATATAATCAGGATAGGCTCCTTTTCCTTCATATTCCCGGGCACATTGTACCTCCACTATTTGTTTATGACGACCTATCCCTAGCACCTTACTAAAAGGATTTCCTCTATGAAAATCTCCCTCACAATGTTTTACAGAAATAATCAGATTTTTATGCGGTTCTATAGCTGCATCTACTTCACGGTAAGTTTTCTCATTCACATCAAAGCTATACCATGTCCGAAAAATTACTTTCTTATTCAGTTTTACACAGACTTCATCTCTGAGGATTTTTAACAATGGAATAATTGTGTTTTGAGCATCTTCCTTATTTTTGATTTTTCCCACATGATAAGGTGCATCTTCTAAATATGTTTCACCTATTCGTACCACTAAACCATCCATTTGAGGAAATTGAGCGAACATTTGGTGTAATTGAAAACGAAGAAATTTCTCAGTTTGAGAATTTTGAGGATTTCCGAATATATTTTCGATGCCATACTTTTGAACTAATTTCTTTGGAAATAATATTAAGTCACTCATAGCGTATACATCAATACCATTTTTTTTGCAATCACTGTATAAACTATCTAATCTCTTTGCTTTGTGTTCAACCCAAGCGCGAGAAGCTGACCCTTTGGGAAAAACATCAATATCTAATTCGTCCCAATTGATAGCAAGCATGGGTGAATCGAACAAAAAGAAGCATTTTGAATTATACCCCATCTTAGTCAATACATCAGGATTGTTATACTGACTTATATAGACAGGTTCACCTGGATTATTGTGAACCATGTCCATAATAAGTGGAAGCTTAGCATTATTTTGTGCTAAAGCACTAAAGGATATTATAAAAAAAGCAACCAAACTGTTATTTCTCAAAATACACATAAGTCATTATCGTTTATATGTTTTATTACTCTTTGTTCTTTACTAAACGAACGCTAAAAAGGGCCATGTTAAATTCCCAGCCGCCCCAACTTAAACCTGTTGAGTTCGTAGTCATATTTGCATTTAGATATTTGTCGCCTGAAATCATGGTAGAAGTTGCAAATCGTGCAGTATATTGTTTTGGAGGAGTTGGATCGGACGACATACCTTTCCATTCCATAACTATCCCATTCACGCAATAACCACCATTAAGCACTTTAAAACCAGAATAATTTGTTCCAGGACTAACGCCATACCAACCCTGCTCGGTTGTTGCTTTTAATGTAGCTACACTGAAAGAACCTCTAACATGTTCAGGTGTTTCAGCAGTTCCTGGTGAGTAGGTAGGCAAAATAAAGGAAATCATATTCGTCCAATCGGCAGCTGTAGAAATGTGCCAACCTTCAATAAATTGATTTGGAGCAAACACCGCTGATGAATTGTATAATCTGCCATACATTTCAATATTATCTGCAATGTCACTAAACCCACAATTTGCATACGCAGGTAATCTTTTCTTTCTTTGAAAAGTTTCAGATGAATTAATAAGATCCAATGGCTTTCCATCAGCAAATTTGGTTGCCCTAAGGCTGCTTTGCATCCATACATCTTCTCCTATTCGAACGGTTGGATATTTATTGCCCTCAACATCTTGTATTGTCTCATTTTCCCATTGAGCATACAAAGTCAAAGTAGGAGTGGTAATAACACCATTTGTGATATCAAATTTAACACCACCCGTTGGAGCATCATACCATCCTTTCAATTTGTGTGTCAATCCTTGTTTGTTCGGATCTATGATACTGCTCTTCTGTTTTGATAACTTTTTCCCCTGTTCTAATTTAATTGTTGAAATACTAGTAGTTCCAAAATTTCCGCCATTAGCATCCAATGTTAATGTTGTTTCAACTGCGAATAATGAAGTTGATAATCCAAGTAGCATAATTGCTACTACTGTTTTAAGATTTGTTTTCATTTTGATTTGATTTGTTGTTAGAGTTATTATTTATTTTGTTTTTCTTCGTTTCTTTTGAACTTCACATTTATTATTTGAGCTATTTCATAATTATCATTTTTTTGACTACCATAAACTCATTGATTTTGATTTTGTAAAAATAAATTCCTGAGTATAGTTTAGCTGCATTAAAATTACAGTTATAATTACCTGCCACCAGATGATTATTCATCAATACTGCCACTTCTTGCCCTTTTGTGTTGAATACCGATAAAGTCACAACAGCATCGTTATTAAGTGTGAACGGAATAACTGTGGCAATGCTGAATGGATTTGGATAATTTTGATGTAATGTGTTGCTATCTATCGTAATATTTTCAGGCAGTGTTGCTAATCCATTTGTGTTTGTAAGTTTTAAATTGTCTAGATAGACCGTTTGTGCTAAATTACCACCCATATTAAATTCGAGAAAATCAAGGTAGTTCCATGCACTATTGACGCTTAGTTGTTTTTGAACAATCGTTCCATTAGGCAAAGTAATAGTCAAATCACATTTCCCATTGGCATCTGCTCCTGTTTTTATGTTAAAAATTCCCACATGTACCCATTGATCCTTTGGAATTGCTACTATTTTAGTGCTTCCCACATACAATGCACTATCTTTAAAACTAAGTGAGAATCCATATACTGAAGTTACGTTTGAACGATCCTGAAAATTTAAGTTTAATATGGGCGAGCCAGCAGATGCAAGTCTCACGTCAAAAGAGAATGTCGTTGCTCCCCCAAAGTGACAAGGCATAAATGTCATTTCGGGAAGGTAACCTGTTAATGAATTATCTCCCTCTGACATCTTGAATGAATGCGTTCCACTTTTTGATTGTTCTGTTGTAGTTCCTACCCATACTCCAGCTGCAGGAAATACATTTACAGGTGCAATAACTGAATAAGGAGGGTTTGTTCCAACAACTAAAGACTCAAAATTCTCGTCAAATTGAAGTGGGGTAAGTGCCGGTACATTTTTTATAGCTTCTCTTTCAGGTGTAGGCGTAGAAGCAGCTTTTGTTTGCCAACTAGTGCTTCCATAAACACCGGACAGACTAATGTCGAACGGAATGAACCCGATTTGAGATGCAGGAGAGCCCGATTTAAGAGTAAAATTAAAGTTCAGAGGATCCACAAAAAGCGGATCAGTTTTTATAGAAAGATTGTCTTTTCCTAAGGCTTGCCATTGTTCAAATGTTTTTCCAGCAAAACTAATATTGCCTGTTGGATTCCAGTAGAGGTTACTTTCAAAAACACCGTTGGGATTCGTCGAAGTGCTACTTTGAGTTACAATACCGTTTGTTGAAAACACAATATTCTTGCTAAAATTAAAACTTGGAGTACTACTAAAACGAATTGTTTGAGCATTACCGTCTAGTGCGAAAATATTATTGGTGATAGTATTATTGCTATTTGCTCCTCCCATATTATAACCAGCATCTTCGACCTTGTAAACAAGATTTTTTTCAATACGGATTCCATTAGTCCAACTATCGGTATATATTCCCATGGCATTGTAATAATAAGCCGCTATATCGTGTATCTTATTGCCCTTTAGGACAGAGCCGGATGATTCTCCTAGTGTATAAATACCACCTAAATCGCTCAATACACCTTGTCCGATATGATGTATATGATTATATTCTATACTATTACGTTGGGCTAAGGAGCTTGATGCAAGTCCATCTGATGACCATCCAACAGAAATTCCACCATAGTAAAAATCGGCTATTTCGTTGTGTGATATAGTGAGATCAGAACATTGAGGTGCAAATATGGCTATTGCATCCCTATAAACCCGCCCTCCGGAAAATATAATATTATTATCAATAACAATATTTTTAGTGTAATTTGGAAGTGTTGGTAATTTTCCCCAGTATTTCCCATCACTCAGATAAATAGCCCCACATCCCAAGTCATAAAGTAAACAGTTTTGCACTTTGCTGTTTGTGCATCCATTGCGATATTGAATTGCATAACCTCCCACATGAGAAACCTCACAGCCAATGAAATTGACATTATTTACCCCGTCCAAAAGAATATTGGATGTTACATTACAAGAAGCCTGAAACATTTCGGTTCCGTACTGTGGCGTATTTGTAGCAGCGTACCTGAAAACTAAGTTGTTGAATTCAATGTTGCTGATAAAGCTTCCATTATCAGGTTCCCCACTGAAAATCATAAGTTTATCCAGATTTGAACCATACGCTTTTATAGCAGAAAGAGTATCCGTTGCAAGAGGAATATAATACACCTTATTGGCTGTTCTGTCTAAATACCACTCTCCTGGTGCATCCATTGCTTGACGAATCCCTTCAATGATGTAGCGTGTCCCTCTGCGAATATTATTATTTGAACCTACGTTTGTCGGGTTTCCGGTAAAAGTCAGTAATTTGGTTTGTGCATTATAATTATTTATTCTAAATCTGCCTGAAAGCCAGTTGTCGTAAATGAGCGTTACTATTTCATCGTTGTTCCCTTGAATACCTGCCACATCATTTGCATTGAGTACATAAAAGCTTTTATAAGATATATCCTCTCCATTTTGATAAGCTCCACACAAATCAACATAATTATAACCGACATTAGGAGTTCTGGCACGTACAGCACGTTTACCATTCACAAAAAGTTGTTCGAAATTCCAACCTGCTTTCGGTAAATTTGCTACCCATACTCCGTTTTCTACTGTCCATCCCGCAATCTCTAATCCTGCACTAATAACAGGAACTTCTCCCGTGTAGGCTTCATAACTGATCTTTCCTGATGCAGGTGCTGAATCATCGGCTGTAAACTCCAAAGTGCTGTCAAGCGTATAAGTTCCTTCTCTAAAGATTACATGATAATTTTTAAGGGTTGTATCATATTGTTTCAAAAATCTAACCACATCTTTGGCACGAATGAGTGTTTTAAACGGACTTCCCATCTTGCCAGTATTTGCATCATTCCCATTGGGTGAAAGATACAGGCTTAAACTACTACCATTTTTTTCACCTAATCCCGATAGAGAACCATACTGTAAACTTATTGCTTTGGCTGTATAGAGTACCACCCACCCGTTAGCCAAGCCAGTGACAGAACTGAATGTGCCGGTTATTGCTCCATTGGTCGATTTAATAATATCTATAGTAGTTCCGATTATTGGTGCTGACGCCATCATCGTAAGTACAAGAGATCCAGATACAGTTATCATCGAAGAAGCTGTAGAAGATATAATTTGGTCGTAATCAGTGCCAGCAGTATTAACGCCACTGACATTCATATTCACCGTACCTGTCAAAGACACAGAATTGGTGAAAGTTAGTTTCCCATTCGTGTTAGTTCCACCAGGATTAAGAATACTGGCACCTGAAAAAACAGTACCGGGTGTACCAGTATTTAAAGTGACAGTATTAGCTGTAGAACCGGAGGTAATGGTACCTCCATTATTATTTAAGGCAATGGCTGTATTACTTATGAGGGTAGCTGAAGCAGTGGTGTTGGTTAAGTTCAGGACTCCACCTACGTTGTTGAAAGTAGCATTACCAGTTCCAGTTGTCCCTGTAATTTGACCAGCGGCTATATTGATTGTTCCGGTATTGGTAAGTGTTGATTTGCTATCTCCCAGAACAATAGCATTGGTAAGGGATTTGCTTGAACCAACTGTAATAGTGCCACTGTTGGCAATACTTGCATTTACATTAGTTCCACTTACCCTGATTACATTACATTCTGCAGTTTGGTCAGCAGTTGTGTTGAAGTTGATAGTACCCGAGTTTGTAAAACTATTTAATGTACCTGCACCAGCCATATAGATCACACCAGAAATTCCTGTAGAAAAAGCCCCATTTGCTGTTATGGTACCTTGGTTGTCGAAAGTAGAGGCTACGCCACTTAATGGATTTGTACAAAGAATATAGACCGGATAACGGGTTGTGCCACCCACATTGATAGTTCCTTTATTGGTAATTGTTGCAGAATATGCCCCGGTAGTTCCTCCTGTTACTATATAGATACAAGAATTAGAACCAAAATAATTGAGAGTAACCCCAGATTCAATTTTAGCCGATAAGGTTGCTGAGTTACCTGCCTGACAACGGATAAATGTGTAGCTAACCGGACTGCCTGAAGTACCAGCTGTCAGTGTACCCGTACCATTAATTATCGCTCCAACTGGTGAGGCGCACTCGATAGCCATCGTGGCACTACCGCTATTTGGTGTGATGGTAATGGTACCGCCTGTTGTGAAAGTAGGATGGTAACCTGCATCGTTTTGATTGAATAAGATACAAGGAGTCCCATTGGTCGACATAGGTGTACTGACACTTAAAGTGCCCAAACCCGTATTGTTAAATGTACTGGATGCTTTAAAAGCACCTGCTGAAGTGCCTAGGCGAAGGCCTGAACCTGTTGCTAATGTAATTGCATTGTTTATATTTACTGTTCCTGCAGAATTATTAATAGTGCCACCCATTAAAAAACAAGCATCATTAGATGCATTACCCGTTGTTTGATTGATAGTTAGGCTGCCACCCGTGATATTTAAAATCCCTGCGGTAGTAGCTGAAGTTTGTACTAACAAGCGGTTTATCGCAATGGCATCTCCTGATTGAATAACAACTGTTTTGCCATTAATAGTTACATCGTCTGATGAGGTAGGTAATGCACTACCGCTCCAGTTACCTGGTACATTCCAATTTCCACCTGTTACTCCAGTGTAACTAATTGAGGCAGCAAAAGTAGATGAACTTATAGTTAGGAGTAATAATAAATATAGACAGTATTTTAAATAATAAAGTAATATTGAAACAATTTTGTCTTTAAGGGTATCCATTCTATGTTTTATTACTATGTGTGGTTTTTTCAGAATTATAGATACAGAAAACCTAATCTCCATCCAAATATTTGGCAGAAGATACTTTGGAAGGAGATTAGGTGAATGTTACAGTTATCTTTTTTTGGAGATAAAAACTAGATAATAATTTTTTGAACGGAAGACTTCTTTTCAGATGTCAGAAGGATGATATAAACTCCCGAAGGCAATGAGATGCTTTCACCTACGATTACTTTTTTAGTTGTAATTACTTTGCCAGAAAAAGATAGCACTGTTAGTTCCCCATTTGCATTTGAGACAATAGCATTTTTAATGGGTGTCACAATCTTTTCCTCATTTACTATTTCAACAATTGCATTTAGTGTAGTAAAATTATAGTTTATAGTTCCGTTATTTGTCAATGCGATAGTATTACTATCAAAAGCACCAGCCTCATCTGTTTTTGATGTATTGATTACAGCACCGGTATTGTTGTTGAATGCTGCTTTCCCAGTGCCAGTGATACCTTTAATCTTTCCAGAGGCGATATTGATTGTTCCAGTATTAGTAAAGGTGCTTTTGCTGTCTCCCAATACGATAGCATTGGTAAGATCTTTGCTTGAACCAACATTAATAGTGCCGCTGTTTGTGATGGTTGCATTTACAGTACTTGCATTTACTGCGACTACACTACATTCTGTAGTTTGGTCAGCAGTGGTATTAAAGTTCAGATTACCAGAGTTTGTAAAGTTACTTATGCCTGCACCTACTATATAGATGACACCAGAAATTCCTGTAGAAAAAGCCCCATTTGCAGTTATGGTACCCTGATTTTCGAATGTACAAGCACTCAGTGTATTATTCGATGAGATATAAATCGGCCAACGAACTGTACCACCTAAGTTGATAATACCTTTATTGATGATTGTAGCGGACTTGTCCGCAGTTGTACCTGCTGTTGAAACTTGAATGCAAGCACTAGAACCATAATAATTGATAGTTACCCCAGTTTCGATTGTTATTAAATATGCTGCAGAATTGCCCGTATTGGATCGCACAAAGGAGTATTTAACCGGATTTTCTGATGTTCCGGCAGTGAGGGTTCCTGTACCATTAATTATTGCTCCAATCGTTGATCCACAGTCAATAGCCATTGTTGCAGCACCGCTATTTGGTGTGAATGTAATGGTTCCACCGATTGTGAAAGTAGGATAGTAGCCTGCATCATTTTGATTCAGCATAATACATGGATAACCATTACCTGAGGTAGGTGTGCTGACACTTAAAGTGCCCGAACCTGTATTGTTAAATGTGCTGGATGCTTTAAAAGCACCTGCTGAAGCGCCTAGGCGAAGACCTGAACCTGTTGCTGATGTTATAGCATTGGTTATACTCACCGTTCCTGCGGAATTATTAATAGTGCCACCCATTAAAAAACAAGCATCATTAGATGCAGTACCCGTTGTTTGATTGATAATCAGGCTACCACCCGTGATATTTAAAATCCCAGCGGTAGTAGCTGAAGTTTGTACTAACAGGCGGTTTATCGTGATAGCATCTCCTGATTGAATAACAACTGTTTTACCATTTATAGTTACATCGTCTAATGAACCTGGCAACACACCACCACCCCAGTTGCTTGCGACATTCCAATTGCCACCTGATGCTCCTGTGTAACTAATTGAGGCAGCAAAAGTAGATGAACTTATGCCAAAAAATAATAACAACCCCAAAAATTGGGTACGCACGCTGTGTGTTTTTGAAATTGAAGGGACTAATCCCAAGAGTAAAATTGTTTGTTTCATAATAAAATAAATTTAATTGGGTTGTAAAATATAATTAATATCAATAATCCCAAAATTCAGAATTATTGAATACTGCAAAGATAGATGATAAAACTTTAATGGTGGGTGGTAAACTACAGTTTATATAGGGGGTAAAATCAGGAAATAAACAAATATAGCACTCAATACGGGAGAAAGATGATAAATTAATTAATTTTATTCGATAATTAATGTATCAAATAAAAAAGAGATGCGGAGAACAACACACTAGTAACCGTAATAGTGTCTAATCTCCTACTAAATCCCGTTCATATAATCTGACGGAGAAACTCCAAACTCAGTTTTGAAACATTCACGGAAATACTTTAAATCGGTAAAGCCAACTTCGTATGTTACATCCGATATAGAATATCTTTTGGTTTTAAGCATCTCTGCAGCTCTCTTAAGCCTAACAATGCGAACAAATGGCTTTGCCGTTTGTCCTGTAATGGATTTTAATTTCTTATTCAGAATCTCTTGATCATACCCCATCTCAGTTGCTATAAACTCAACTGTAAAATCAGAATTTGATAAATTTTGCTCAATAATTCTCAACAGTTTATTAAGGAATTTTTCATCTAAAGCACTTGTAGTTATCTCAGAAGGGGTAAATGACAAATTGCTTTTGAATTTAGTACGTAAAGTCAAACGGTTATATAATACTGAACCTAAAGTTGCTTTTAAAACTTTAATATCGAAAGGTTTTGAACAATAAGCATCAGCATGTACGGACATGCCTTCTATAAAATCATCAGTACTGCCACGCGCAGTGAGTAATACAATTGGGATATGTGAAGTTCGTTCATTCGTTTTAATTCTTTGACAAAGTGTAAGTCCATCCATCTTTGGCATCATTACATCTGACAAAACAATATCTGGAAGATATAATGTGCATTTTTCTAAAGCTTCCTCTCCATCTCTTGCAGTCATTATGATATATATATCTGAAAATATGCTCACGAGCAATTCTATAATTTCAGAATTGTCATCTACTATTAATAAAGTATTCTTTTCTTCATTATTTACAGTTATAACATTTTTAATTTCGAAAGAATTTTCCTCTTTTTTAGTGTTATTTTGTTGTGCGACATTTGTGTTAAGTTCTAATTCTAAAAAAAATGTACTTCCTACGCCTTCTTCCGTTTCAACCCAAATCTTACCACCATGAAGTTCAATCAGACTTTTTGTAAGTGATAAACCTATCCCAGTTCCTTTAACGTTTTGCGAGTTTATGTCTGTCTGGCTAAAAAACCTCTCAAAAATTTTAGACACTAAATTTTTCGGAATTCCGAATCCTTCATCAGATACAGAAATTATTATTTTACTCTCAAAAGCTTCAATTTCTAACATAACATGACCATCAACTCGACAGTGTTTAATGGCATTGGAAATAATATTATAAAATATTTGTTCCATTAATCCCTCATCAAACCACAGCAATATACTTGCAACTTTAGATTTGAAACTTAAATTTATATTTTTTTCGTCAGCCCAAGATTCAAATTGATGAATAATTTGCTGACTGAATGCACAAATATCACCTTCATTCGGACGTAATATCATTTTTTGTTGTTCTACTTTGGAGAAATCCAATAATTGATTGATCAATCGGAACAAACTTTTGGCATTGGACTGGATAATTAATAAATTAGAATAAATTTCTTTATTAAGCTTCTCTTTGTTTTCCTCAATAATTTTTTGAAGTGGAGCCATTATAAGGGTAAGTGGAGTTCTAAACTCATGAGAAATATCCATAAAAAAATTCATTTTTAAGTCAGCCATTTTTTGCGTCTGCTCGCTTTCATGATTGGCTTTAAGAATTTCGAATTTTTGTTTTTGGGAAACAATAATACTCCTTCGTATGTACCATATCAAAACTATAATCAACAACAAATACGTTAAATATGCGTACCAACGTGCCCAAAAAGGAGGCCTAATTACAATGTCAATACGTATTGGGTTTTTTATCCAAATTCCATCGTTATTTGATGCCGAGAGTATAAATCTATATTTCCCTGACTTCAAATTAGTATATTTTGCAATTCTATTTGAAGCAGTAACTATGATAGGGGTTTCATCAAAACCTACTAACTGAAACTTATACTTATTTTTTTTTGAAGCTATATAATGTAATGCTGCAAACTCAAAGGAAAAACTATTTTGATCATAATCCAAAACTATCTGTTTAGTATTTGAAATGGAATGTTCAAGAAGAATCCTATTTTTCACCTTTTCCAACGGTTTTACGTTCTTGTTGAAAAGGACAAAATTGGTAATCTGAAGTCTGGGCTCTACATTATTATCTTTTATCTCATTTGGGAAAAAAGCATTAAATCCATTTACTCCCCCAAATAACATTTCACCATTGTTACGTCTGCAACTTGATAATTCACTAAACTCATAATCTTGTAAACCATCGTTTATATCATAATTTTTCACCTCCCCAGTCCTCGGATTTATCCGGTTAATTCCCCTATTGTTTGATATCCAAATATTCCCAGCTTCGTCCTCTTCAATTCCTTTAATGGTATTATCTGAAAGTCCGCTTTTTGTTGTGTAATGTGTAATCTCAATTATTTGAAAATTACTATTCAATCTTAATCTATTCAAACCACCACCAAATGTTCCTACCCACATAGAACCATCTTTACTCTCATGCAAAGGCAAAATATAATTGTTCGATAATGATATTTTTTTATCTGATTTCTTCAATCGAATAAAAATTGGGGTATCTTTCGATTGTTCTTGAGAAGTGAGTATTGAGATTCCGTTTGAAGTTCCCACCCAAAGGTTTCCCTTTGAGTCCTTACAAAAACTTCTGATAATATCTGAACTAATTGAAGTGCTATCTTTCTCGTTATGAATAAACCGTTTAATATCATGTTGATTATCGCTGTTGAGTCGGACAAGTCCTTGACTGTGGTAACCTATCCAATAATATGACTTATCACAATACATGCTCATGATGTAGTTTTCACTCATTTTATTGTGATCAATAAAATTTATGCGAAATAAAATATCTGATACCTTGAATTGTTTAATTCCATTAACGCCATTCAAATCTCCAAAAAGCAACTTGTAATTACTTGGTTCTTTTGGCACTGCAACAGCTATACACTCACTCTTTATACTCGAAATAAGCTGGAAATTAGTGTTATAGTTTTCTTTACCAGCAGGCAACATATCAATACCCCCACTACGGGTCGCAATCCATAAGTTTTTTTTACTATCCTCTACTATTTGCTCAACTTTATCATCACTAATACTTCCTTCTTTGGACGCTGATTTGTAATGTCTGAAATTTTTTAAAATTGGTTTTATCGTCGTAATCCCTGATCTGTAAGTTCCTATCCAAAGTATGTCGTTGTCATCAATAAATGTTGTTTTAATCTTATTTTTTTTGTTTTTTAAAACATAAATTGGTTCTGATAACTGATCATGTTTTAAATCTGAAAAACAAACTCCATTAAATGTATTAAAATATATGCGCGATTTTTTTACTGATAGTATTTTTAATATGGGAGAAAAAAATAATCTTTTAAATTTTCCCCCTTTTTCATCGCTAATATAAAGTTCACCATTATTATAAAGTAAAAGAATTTTATTATAAAGGTTTGTAATATTGATAATAGTTGAGTTAAGCACATTTGGAGTCTGTAAAAGTTTGATATCGTTTGATTTATAGCTTGATACATATAAATTGCCGTACGTATTTAATATTAATGTTTCTATACCCTCCGATAACACTTCTCTTACATTATAATCAAAAGTTGATTTTGGAAATATGCAAACTGAAATTTTTCTATTATTATTTTGAATCAAATCAAGTTTGAAAACCCCTTTTGATGCCCCTATCCATAATATATTATTTTTATCAATTGAAAGACTATTTACCACTCCGGTTATTTTTTCACTGATAATTTGTTGAAAAGACTCTTTGTCTGAATTATACATAAAAAGTCCCCTATCTCCCGATCCAATCCAGATATTTTTTTTCCTGTCTTCAACTATTGCATTAATAATGCCAGTATTTAATTTATTGCCTGTATTATCAGCATCAAACAATGTAAAAGTGTAACCATCGAATTTGTTTAAACCTCCATTTGTGCCGATCCACATAAAACCTTTAGAATCTTGTAATATCGCATTGATATCATTTTGTGCGAGTCCATTTATCGTATTCAATGTTTCTATTTTGTAGCTATATTGTGCCACTGAATGAAACAGTAGAATAAATAATAAAACAATTAAAAAGATGTATCTACGCATTGATTTTAATGTAAGGTGTGATAAAAAAGATAATGCCTTGCAAAGATAATAATTTTTTTAGGTTTATGTTGAAATAAAAATTGTCTAGGTTATTCAGCGTTTGTGGATAAAATTTAAAACAATGTTCACACAGGAGCAGTATGATATAAGACTCTTTTCAATCAAGTTTTTATAGAGGTTGAATTATCTATAAAGACGCTTGTTTTTAATGACTTATATAAATGCGTTCAAGGTTGTTTTCTTGATAAAAATACGTTTAACACAAAGATTTAACGAACTATTGTTTGCATTATTCATACAATAAATTTGAAGAAATTCCTTCATTGGATAAACTATATTCATCTTTTTAAAATACTTCTTATACAGACATTTATGCTATACTCAAGCAACGCCCCCTAAATCTCTTCAACTAATAGTTATATTTTAATATATATAGTATATATTATGTATATATCTCGTATATATAAGGTATATGTTATGTATCTTTTAAAGTAAAATATATACTATTTGAATACAAATTATATTTTATTTTACTACCTTTGTAATTAAAACATGCATTGTATTGACTATAAACTATTGACTTCAAACTATAAACTCAACAAACATGGCACGTGTAAAAAACTTCGACCAACTAACCGGAAGCATCGGCAAATTATCGTTTTACACCCGCAAGGGGAGTAGCGAAATTTTTGCACGG
>JAAFGX010000157.1 GCA_010365115.1 Paludibacter sp. | reverse complement strand
GGAAAAGAATTAATTTTCTTTTCTTTGTTCTGAAAAAATATTTCATCTTTCTTTGAGATTCCTAACTTTCGCATTTATTAATTGAATTCAAGTATACAAATACAACGGTAAATTAAGTTTTAGCAAAATATGCTCTAACTCACAAGTTACTGACAATACACCTATTAGTTTACTTGAACAGAAGATGCTTGATAATGGCAATTCATTTAACATTGAGGATTACATTTTTGAACACGAAAGTGGATTTAACTACTGCATCAATATTACAGATATAAAGACCCGATCGCGCAGATATAACTCAGCAGTTAGCGCAGAATTGCATTCTGTGCCCGTTCCAATTAGCAACTAAAAAGTGCGATTGCCTAAATCTATTTTACCAATAAAATACTAGTACAACTTTACTCATTACAGCTTATGTGAATAGCTATCTCGATCCAGTTTGTGGGCACAGAATATAATTCTGCGCTAACTGTTATATAACAAGGAGCATTTTTTTTATAGTTTGCTTAAGTATACTAATTGATTCACATACTTTGCGAGCACAGAATGCAATTCTGCGCTAACTATAATTCATTATAACTTATCTAAGCGGTTCATATAAAAAGGTTTTTATCATTTATTTTACGAATTAAAACAGATCCAAAGTAACGACGTCCATATCATTTTCTAATTCAGCGTAATTTCTTGCTGAACTAAAATAATAATCTTCGGGTAAAGCAACTGTTTTATCTTTCACTGGATTGAAATGGATATAATCGATTTTTTGTCGGATAAATTTATTGCTAAAAATATGCTCGGCATGATAGCCATTTTGCCAAACCTTAAAATCCTGCTCACTTTTCAAATGTTCACATGCGTTTTTGAAATAGGCTAGCATCCATTCTCTTCGACTCTCGGGCTCTTCGGTAATAATTTGAAGAATTTTTTTTGAAGTAAATCTTTTAAAATCTCGCATAACATCACTCAGTATAAAGCCATTTGTTGCTTTGCAAAGCAAATGAATATGACTTGACATAATACAATAAGCATAGATTTCTAAACCCTTATTTTCTTGACAATATTTTAAAGAATTAATGATGTTTTGTTTTTGATTCAATCTTGTAAAAACATCAATCCATCCCACGGTAGTTATCGTAATAAAGTAACATTCTTCGGTTGTAGTTGCTTTGTATTTTGTTGACATTTTTATTTTAAAGATATATAAAAAAGGATTGTTTACTTAGTTTAATTGAACAACTTAATTGATTTACTGTATGGGCACAGAATACAATTCTGCGCTAACTGTAATCTCATTTGCATGACGGTCACAAGCAAATCATTAAAGAACTCAGCTTTTAAACCTGCCCGAGTAGCTATAGGCAATCGTTAGCGCTAAAATTTTACCCTATCCTAAACACTTTGCCACAAAATAATACTTTTAAAAAGTATATATCTATATTTAGGCTTTATTATAGAACTTGCCCGTCATAACGCACACGGATTAAAAAGAACGAAATAATGGCAGTGAAATTTTTGCTGCATAACGACAAGAAACAAAAGGGAAAAACCAACATGAAAATCACAAAAACTAAAAAAAGCTGGGGCATCATTTTGTTATTGCTTGCCATCTTTACCATACTGGCATTTTATCCGTTGCCGCCGCAAGCTCCTATACACTATTACGATAGAGAAACGGGAGTATTAAAAACAGAAAAAGTGGCAGCCGAAAAGTGGTTGGTTTGGCTCTATAATAATCCCGTGGGCGAAGCAACATTGTGGACGCTGGTGAAAAGAAAATTCGTGTCGTCTATTTATGGTACTATGATGGATCGCCCTTCATCGACTAAAAAAATCCAACCTTTTATTGAAGAATTTGATATCGACATGACCGTCTTCCAGAAACAGGAATACAAGTCATTCAACGATTTCTTTACCCGAAAAATCAACGATATTGCTAGACCGATCGATACTACCGCAACTAGTACAGTGTCTCCTGCCGATGGAAAAATATTGGCCTATGCCGATATCAGCAACAGCGATTTTATTGTAAAAGGTTATCGCTTTGATATAGAGTCATTTTTAAATAATGCCGAACTCGCTAAAAAATACAGTAAGGGCAGCTTGGTGATTATCCGGCTTGCCCCTGCTGATTACCACCGTTACCATTTTCCCGTTAGCGGAAATGTATCATCTAATACCAAGATTGACGGTGATTATTATTCAGTTAATCCACTTGCTTTACGCAAAATGACTGAAATATTCTGCCTCAACAAAAGGGAATACACCGTCGTTTCAAACCCAGTGTTTGGAGATGTTGTCATGGCCGAAGTAGGCGCAACCATGGTGGGGAGTATGGTACAAACCTATTCTGGAGATGTTGTTAGTAAAGGCGACGAGAAAGGATATTTTAAATTTGGCGGATCCACGGTAGTACTGCTATTCGAAAAAAATAAAATTAGCATCGATGCCGATTTATTAAGTAACACCTTAAAAGGTTTTGAAACTTCCTCTATACAAGGGGAAAGAATTGGAGTTTCGACTATTACACCATAATGTTCACGCTGGAGGTATTGAATTTATCTACCAATTAAATACTTAGCAATCTGTGCGGGCACAGATTAAAAATCTGCGCTATCTTTGTAGTTATAAATTAGCAAGGGACTTTTATCGTGACGATTCAAATATGGATTGATAGTAGCAACGCTGCTTTCGAAAATTAAAAAAAAACAGCATGGACAAATACTTAAGACAATTAATTACAATAGAATTTGACGACAAAAAAGAAATTTTTAGTGGTTTTCTTATTGATTGGACGGAAGATTGGATCTTAATTAAAAATAATCCTGTCGATTTTATAATTGATGGTTATACGATATTGCGAAACAAAAATGTAAAGGCAATTATCCAAGACAAGGATCATGAATTTACCGAAAGAGTAATTAAACTCAAAGGATTAAAAACAAGTGCTGCCGAAATAATTCCGCTTACAGATATAGCTGCAATTATCTATTTTCTAGCACAAAAATATGAGATTTTCCAAATTGCGACCAAGTCGGACAAAGCAGTTTATCTGGGTAAACTGATAGAAATGGATGAGGAAGAAGTAGTAATCGACTTTTTGGGATCTGAAGGTGAATTTGAAGGTGAAATGAGTTTTAAGCCAAACAAAATAAGAGTGATCGAATTTGATACGGATTATATCAATTCGCTAAAACTAATTGTTGACGAAGAAAAGAAAAAGTAAAACGCCGCCGTCTTATCAAATAGTAGCTATCACAAGAATACTTTACTGCGGCAAGGACAAAATTATAAGGGAAAAATGGTTAAGTTAAAAATTTAATAAAACGGAGACTTGCTTTGTTGTTCATTGTAAAATGTAATATTTTTAAAAAATGAAAAAAAATCTAATACTAATTTGTGTTACCGCAGCGCTTTTATTGTCTTGTAATAATAAAAAAAACAACACTGAAGCAATAGATAAAAACGACACTATTACAACCGAAAAACCAATCTCCAAAGCAGATTCTATAGTTAATCGCGCCATCGAAGCCCACGGTGGAAAATTGTACAATGATGCCGATTATTCTTTTGAATTTAGAGGCAAAAAATATCGTTTTAAGAACAACGGAGCTGCTTATACCTATTACTCTGAAGTTCAAAAAGGAGACTCGCTGATTAAAGATGTCATGACTGCTGATAAATTTGAAAGAACCATCAACAGCACTTTGCAAACTTTGAGCAAAAAAGATGTTGACAAATATTCGGAGGCAATAAATTCGGTTATTTATTTTGCTACGTTGCCACACAAATTACAAGATTCTTCGGTGAATAAAGAATTTGTTGAGGAAACGATAATCAAAGGAAAGAATTATGATGTAATAAAAGTAACTTTTGGGCAAGACGGTGGCGGAAAAGATTTTGATGATGAATTTCATTATTGGATAAACAAACAAACCCATAAGATTGATTATTTAGCGTACAACTACCGAACAAATGATGGCGGAGTACGTTTTAGAGCAGCTTTTAATACAAGAGTAATAGACGGTGTTACTTTTCAGGATTATATCAATTATGAAGCTCCGGTTAAAACCGCTTTGAAAGATTTGCCTCAATTATACGAACAAGGAAAATTGAAAGAACTATCGCAAATACTTACGGAGAATGTGGTGAATAACCGCAAATAAGTAACTTGATTACAATAGAAAAAATAGCTCAGAAGTTTATTCTGGGCTATTTGCATTTTAGAATCTTATAATGAAAACAAATCTTCAATAAGTCACAAAATCCGTAGCCCAGATAGCAGCGGCATCCTCTTGTGGTAGCGATAGCGGACACAAGAGATATAGCGGATAGCTGGAAATAGCTCCTAAACTTAAAAAAATAAACCATTAAGGAATTAAGACTAATTAAGTTTACTCTTAAACTCTACAGGTTTGAAACTCTGAAAACCTGAAACTTTGCAGCTTTGAAACTAAGCAACAAAGAAACTTTGCCACTTAGTCCCTTTTCCGTACTTTTGCAAAAATAATTTTTCACACTTAAACCGTTTATAGCATGCAACTGTATAACACTTTAAGCGCAGAAGAAAGAGCCATCATGATTGATGATGCCGGAAATCAGAGACTTACTTTGTCTTTCTATGCTTATGCGCAAATTCAAGATCCAACACAATTTCGTAACGATTTATTCCGTGCCTGGGACCCGCTAGTGGTTCTTGGTCGTATTTATGTGGCCAAAGAAGGAATAAATGCCCAATTATCGCTTCCTGCAGATAATTTCTATGCTTTCAAGGATACTCTTGATCAGTATGATTTTATGCAAGGAATGCGACTAAATGTTGCGGTGGAACAGGACGATCACTCGTTTTTGAAATTGACGGTAAAAGTGCGTGACAAAATTGTTGCTGATGGTTTGAATGATGAAACTTTTGATGTGACCAACATTGGGGTTCACTTGAAAGCGAAGGAATTCAACGAAATATTAGATAATCCAAATACGATTGTAGTTGATTTTCGAAATCATTACGAGAGTGAAATTGGCTATTTTAAAGGAGCGATTACACCAGATGTAGATACTTTTCGCGAATCATTGCCTATTATCAACGAGCAATTACAAGATTTTAAAGAAGACAAAAACCTAGTAATGTATTGCACAGGAGGAATTCGTTGCGAGAAAGCTTCGGCTTATTTTAAACACCAAGGTTTTAAAAATGTATATCAGCTTGAAGGCGGAATTATCAATTATGCCAAGCAAATAAAAGAAGAGAATCTCGAAAGTAAATTCATTGGGAAAAACTTTGTATTTGACCACCGCTTAGGCGAAAGAATTACAGATGATATTGTATCCCAATGCCACCAATGTGGAAAACCATGTGATGTACACACCAATTGTATCAACGAAGGTTGTCATTTACTTTTTATTCAATGCGAAGATTGTGCGCAGGCCATGCAAGGATGCTGTTCACAAGACTGTGTAGACGTGATTCACTTACCAGAAGAGGAGCAAAAAGCGATTCGTCGTGGCGTAAAAAACGGAAATAAAATATTCAAAAAAGGAAAATCGGATGTGTTGACTTTCAAGAATAGAGAAGCAAATCTTGATCCTTTGGCTGCAGTTCCGAACCTTGCTGATTTAACAAAATCGAAAGCGTTAGCTAAAAAATTACCGAAAATCAAAAAACAGTACATTGGGAACGGAACGCATTTTTATCCAAAACCAAGTATTGGACAATTTTCTATCGAAGAAAACGAAATCAATGTTGGTGATACTATCTTGATTAAAGGAATGACCACTGGTGAACAACAACTAGTGATTACCGAAATGCAAGTGAATGATGTAAAATCAGATAGAGCCGTTGCAGGTGATGTTTGTACATTTCAATTGCCGTTTAGAATTCGATTATCAGATAAATTATATAAGGTTTTAGACTAATTTATCATGACATCAACTAATAAAATTGAACTTATGGCTCCCGCAGGGAACTTTGAGTCACTTCAAGCTGGAATCGATAATGGTGCAGATTCTGTTTACTTTGGCGTAGAGCAATTGAACATGCGAGCCAGAGCCACGGTAAATTTCACTATGGACGATTTAACTGAAATCGCAAAACGATGTGAAGCTAAAAATGTTCGTAGCTATCTTACGCTGAACACAATAATTTACGATCACGACTTATCGGTTGTAAAAACATTGTTAAACAAAGCTAAAGAAGCTAATATCACTGCTGTAATCGCATCAGATCAAGCCGTAATTGCTATGGCTAAAGGCATCGGAATGGAAGTACATATTTCTACTCAACTCAATGTCACTAACATCGAAACTATAAAGTTTTACAGTCTTTTTGCTGAAACTATGGTCTTAAGTCGAGAATTAAGCTTGCGTCAAGTAAAAAGCATCACCGAGCAAATTAAAAAAGAAGGTATCAAAGGGCCAAGTGGCAATTTAGTAGAAATAGAAATTTTCGGTCACGGTGCTTTGTGCATGGCGGTTTCGGGAAAATGTTATTTGAGTTTGCATTCGAATAATTCATCGGCAAATCGCGGCGCCTGCAAACAAAATTGTCGCAAAAAATACACTGTTATTGATCAAGAAACGGGCTTTGAAATCGAACTCGATAACGAATACATGATGTCGCCGAAAGATTTATGTACGCTAGATTTTATGAATCAGGTAATTGACTCTGGCATCCAAGTCTTGAAAATAGAAGGTCGCGGTCGTGCACCAGAATATGTAGCAACTGTAATAAAAACCTACCGAGACGCAATTGACAGTTATTACGAAGGAAGCTTTTCTAAAGAAAAAGTTGAAGTTTGGATGGAAGCATTAAACACTGTTTACAACCGCGGATTTTGGTCGGGTTATTATCTTGGACAGGAATTGGGAGAATGGAGTGATGTTTCTGGCTCTTTGGCAACACAAAAGAAAGTGTATATTGGAAAAGGTATACATTATTTCTCGAAAGCCACCGTTGGACAATTCAAAATCGAAGCTTACGATATAAAAATAGGAGACAAAATCTTAGTCACTGGTCCAACTACC
>JAAFGX010000156.1 GCA_010365115.1 Paludibacter sp. | reverse complement strand
TAAGCCTTCCGCAAGCGGAATTTGCAATCGGCATTAACAACAGTAGACATTTAAAACAGATTGGACTGTTTTAAATGTACAGTTGGTATTATATTAATTATTAATTATTCCTTGCCTGATTGTAAATCGTTTCCTTTAGTCGACAAGAGCACTCGCATTTTCCAGTTTCCAGCAAACCACTTCTTTTTAGCAAATCATATTCAATTTTAAAATTTTCAGGAAAAATTCCCGATTGAAGATTCTCTTCTATTTGCTGTTGAGTCCACCATTTTGCCTGATCAATAAATTTCAAATTTGGGGTTAAGTCAATCAACTGACAACTTACAAATAAAAAAACATATTGAAATTCATTACTAACTTCAAGCGTGTAATTTGACAAATGCATGTATTTGAAACCTTCAAGTGAATAATGTTCTTTTGATGTTCTATCAACACATTGTTCAATATTCTCACCGGTTTTTACATGATTTGAAATTGAAGTATCCCACATTCCTGAATCAACAATATTATTAACAGTTCGTTTTTGAAGAAGAATCATTCCTTTGTCAATTATCATCACACGAACCACAGGATGAATGTACTTATTCTTATCAGACAAACTTGTTAAATGCTGAATACTACCAATAATTTTACCTTGGTCGCTAACAATTGGCCACCACTCTTCATTTAATAATTTTGCACGTACTATTTGAACTCTCAGAATTTCGGATACTATCAGAAACACCAATACGCTCATATATACATATTGTAACATTTTGAGAAGAACTTCGGAATTTTTTGGTTGTGAATAATTTAAACTTAAATGAATAGTAACAAACAATACCAACACAACAAATATAATCTTAATGAACCGAAAAATTTCATCAAAATTGTTTGTCATGGGTATCAATTTCGAAATATAACCGGAAATAAAATGTTGAATTGGTTTTCGGAAAAGGATAAATATTAAAAGGTATATGAGTACTACAATTTCAAATACAAGGTGCTTAAGTATGGGTGGAATTGAAAACAACATCTGCGAACCGGCAATCAAACTTATACTCACAAACATGAATGTGAAAATAATATGCCACGTAAAAATGCGATTGTAAAAGTAGTACACATAAAGAACCAATATCAATGCGACTGGAAATGATATTTTCCAAGCCAAATTCATCCCAAAAAAATCGTCTATTATTAAAAATAACAATAATGGGAATAAATGAAATACGGGATTGAAAAAAGATTCTTTAATTTGCTTTCTCTGATTTTCCATAACTACTAAACAATATCATCGAAATACTAACAATATCGATTGATTATAGTTTGTTTTTCTTCAAAAAAAGTTCAAATTAGAATTAGAATGCCATCATTCTGCTCACATATTTACCAATTATGTCAAATTCAAGGTTCACAGTTGTGCCTGCTTTTATTTGATGAAAATTAGTGAATTGATACGTATAAGGTATTATTGCAACCTGAAAACTATTATCGGTTGGATTACAAACCGTCAGGCTCACTCCATTCACTGTAACCGATCCTTTATCAACAGTCATATAACCACGCTTTGCCATTACCGGATCAAGAGGATATTCGAACGTAAAATACCAGCTTCCCTCTGCCTCTTTTACTTCGGTGCAAACTGCTGTTTGATCTACATGACCTTGAACGATATGTCCATCCAACCGACCATTCATCAGCATGCTTCGTTCCAGATTCACTTTACTTCCGATGATTAGTTGACCCAGATTTGTACGCTGCAAAGTCTCAATTATAGCCGTAACGGTATACGTGTCATCTGTTTTAGAAACAACGGTTAAACACACGCCATTGTGCGCTACACTTTGGTCAATTTTAAGTTCATTGGTGAATGAACATGACATGGTGATGTGCAGATTTTCCTGTTCCTTTTTCAATGCAACTACTGTTGCTGCTTCTTCAATTATTCCTGAAAACATAATATTTATATTTACTTTTAATTATTAAGCAACAAAAATGACCTCTAAACTCTAAAAAGGGCGAGTAGTTGCATTTTTGTATTATTCACTTTAAAACCTATGAATAAAATGATTACGTGAAATGAATTTTAACAACATTACTCAAACGTAATAGAAAATAAGGTATTTATTCACAAAGGAGTACAAAGATATATCATTGGAATTGAATTTAATGACATAATCTCACTAAAAAAACAAAAAGCCGTTTTTGGTCTTTGTTTGTAATTTCTGAGAGATTTGTATCAAAATAACAAGAAAACAATTCCAAATAGTCCTCAAAATATTTATTTCCCTTCAACTATGGCAATTTCTTCATCGCTCAAATCATACAATTTGTAAACCAAGTTGTCGATTTCTGATTCGAGCAAGCTTATATCATTAGATATGTGGTTTTTTCTTTTGTGAAGGATTTTATCCACCAATAATTGAATTGTTTGCTTGTCATCTTCAATAGCATTTGCAATTGGTATTTGTCCAAAATACTTCCAAATTAATTGAAATCCATTTTGAATGGCTGTACAATATTTTGAAATAAGCCACCAACCAACTTTAGAATTTAAAATGGCATAAAGAAATTTATCATTCTTCGGTATAATCCACATAGAATTGTTACAAAATAATCCTCTGTCATCGAAAATAAAGCAAGGTTTAACCTGAAAAACCTGATACATTATTTTGGGCATTTCAAATTCTTCATAATAATCGCACGCCCTCAGTTCCCACCAAAAATCACCTTGGTCTGTTCTTACTTCAGCTTTTTCTTTGAACGGTAGTAAATAATTCGCTAATGCGTGAAAGTTTTCTCTAAACCAATCCCAGGCATCACTTGGGTGCATAAAACCATATCGAGGCATTGGCTCGCTTAAATGATTCGGATTATCCGATGGCAAATTGCGCTTGATAGTGAATCCTTTGGGAACTAAAATAAGATGATTTTCAACTTCGGGGTATGCATAAGGTTTTATGTTTCGTCCCAATAAAAAAGGCTGAATCAACAATGCAGAGTTTTCATCTTCGGATATTAATCTTTGTTTTGTTGCTTCATCAATAATAAAAGCTTCCGACAAACCAGTTAAAACTCCACGAAAAGATTTTCCGCCTATATATCCTGACAGACTTTGACCTTTTGTTTTCAGTTTGGCAATTAAATCAATGTCTTCACTTGATGAAATTACCCAAGTGTCATTTCCAAAATTCTCAATATCAATATCTTGTTCAATAGTTGAAAGATATTTCTCGAAACTTGAATCATAATTTAAGGTTTCTACTTCAAAAGTTTTAATGGATTTACTTTGTATAGATTTAGCTGCATTTATAATACACAGATATGTTGTTGCTTCATCAAATACTTTCAAATCACCAAAATCTATAATCTGTTGTAATTGTTTGCCTAATAAAAACGTTCTCAGTGGTTTGCCGTATTCAGCTTGCATCCATTTATTAGGCATAATATAGCTAAAATATCCATCCTGCTTGATAATTTCAAATCCTTTTTCAACGAAAAAGACATATAAATCGGCAGTCCCTGTGTAAATGCAAAAGTTTGATTTCAGATACCCCTTTTGTTCTTTTATTTCCTCTTGTCTTATATACGGCGGATTTCCAATTACCACATCAAATCCCACAAACTCACCTTCGTCGTTCAGTACTTCTGGAAATTCAAATCGCCATTCAAATGCATTTTTGTAGATAGCATTTGATTTTATTTCCTCCAGTTGTTTTTTTAATCCGTTTAGTTTTTTGGTTGCAGTTTCCAGTTCCTCTTTTAATTTTTTTGGCACTTTTTCGCCCCATTGTTCCATTCGGTTTATTTCACTTTTCAGGTTGGTTTCTTTCGCTCTGGCGTTAGAAATTGTCTTCTTGAAGGGGTCGTCAATATTGGTTTTGAAATTGGTTTTTATCTCATCAATTACTTGTTGTAATTCACGTTTTGCATCACGGTTTCTTACGTTTTTATAGTCAGCCACAAATTCACGATATTGTTTTACGTCGTATTTGGAGTTATCCAAAGCTACACTTAAATCATCAGTCAGCGCAAAACGGCTAATCAAACTATTGCCACACTTTATATTGATATCAATATTGGGTAGAGTTTCTAATTCGAGTAAAGACGAGGCATGCCCAGTTTCTTCACGATAATAAGCACTTTTCAATAATTCTATCCACAAGCGTAAGCGGCAAATCTTCACCGAATTAGGATTTATATCCACACCAAACAAACAGTTTTCGATTATGGTTTTCTTTTCGTTGAAAAGTGTTTTTTGAAGGCGTTGTATTTCTTTACTTTGCGGTTTTTCGTTTACAATAGTGTATTTGAATGGGTCAATGATCACTACGTCAGTCACTATCAATTCATCGTTTATCACATCCATTTCGTAGCCCGAAATGCGTACACCGGCTTCATCAATCAAAATGCCCAACTCATATTTTATCACTATCAATTCGTTGAGTGCCGAGACCAGAAAATGTCCGCTTCCAACCGCCGGGTCGCAGAGTCTCAATGAATTGATAAGTGCATTAAATTCCAATACATCCTTTGTGCTTCTGCGGTCGGCAAGGTAGTTTTTAATGTCGTCGAAATGCTCAATATTCCAACCGTATGTATCTTTAAATTTCCGAACCACTGCCAACCGAATGGTTTGGCGACACATATACATGGTAATAAAGCCGGGCGTAAAGATAGAACCGTCCTTGTAACCATTTATTTTCTCGAAAACCTTCCCTAACACCGAGGCATTGATAATAGTTTTGCTGTCTTCTTTTATGTCGGAAGAGCCTTCGCTTGCAAAATCGTAGGCATCCAAAAATTGAAAGAAATAGTTGAGTGTAGTTAGTTTGTCCCCTTTTTTCTTTTGATCTTTCAGTACCGTGTTGGAAATATAATCGAGCAGCAATGAATTGTCTAACTCATTTACTTTTATGGTTTGCTCCTCCAGTTCGCTTATTTCAAACAACGAACTATTCAGATAAGGCACACGGCTGTACTTTTCCTGAATTTCGGATTTTCGGTTTGGAATATCTACTGCCAATACTCTGTGAAAGAGTTTTGAAAGTTCATCGTTATCAAAAACCATTTCCACATTCAAAAACCGATAAGCTGTGTCGCCTTGATGATAACTCACCAACTGCCCTTCGAGAAGTTTAAGGAAAAGAATTCGGTTTATCCAAGTGATACACAGTTCCAATGCCACATTATAATAATCTTCATCGGTTGCATTTCCATATATTACTTTGTGCAATCCCACCATTCGGAGTTGTTCTATGGCACTTTCGATCAATGATGCCTCGTTTCTGTTGTCAACTTTCCGGCGAATAATTGATTTGCTGCCTTCTTTTACTTCTTCTAAACCAATGATATGCAACAATTCTTTATAAAACTGACTGTCCAAAGTATTGCTGTCGTCAGCAAATTTGGCTTTCAACAAATGGTAGGGTGAAAGAATTTTATATAAGGCAATCAGGTTTTTGTCGTCTTCCTTGTCAGCGTTCATCAACCATTTCTGGTAGTGACGAATATCAAAATAAGTGCAGGGAATTTCGGCATCAATGGTAGGAATAATTTTGCTGACCTCGTCGTAGAAAAACGGTGTATCCTTCTTGTCGTTTTTATAGACTTCGAACAGTTTTTTTATTTTCGAATTGCGGTAAATATGCTTGTCAAAAAAATTAGCATCAATAATATACCATTCATACACATTGGTAATGAGCAGGTTTTTCAGTTCGTTATTATTGCCAGAAATACGTTCTTCCATGTAATACAGAATCGTTTCCCACAATCCTTTAGCATTTGGATTTTCAGCCGAAAACATCTCCTTTACATTGCTTGGTCGTTTGGCTTCGCAAATCACCCCAACATTTTCCTTATTGTTTTTACCCAAATGAATAACAAGGTCAATAGTACCTTTGGTGTTTATTTCGTTGGTTTCCTTATAGTAAGTATCACGCAAAAAATCACGCACATGATTTTTTTGATTTTCTTCACGCTCAATTTCATCTACCTTCCCCAGTAACCGAATAAGATTCTGCTTAAACAAATCTATCTCATCTCTATTTGGACGTTGATTTAAAAACGCTTTATTCAGTGATTTTTTTGGAATTATGGGTATGAATTTCATCTACTTAGATAAATTGAGTTATAGAAATATCAAAAGTTTATTTTTTTTCTTTCACAAAAATACGTATTATATTTAACTCTACAATTTAATTTTTAAAAATTAAAAGCCCGCATTTAGCTTTTTACAGTAAGTGCGGGATTCAATATGAAATTGCAAAACAATTTATCAAAATTCCATTACGAAAATTCCAGCATTAGTCCCGGATCGATATTCAATTCTTTATACAATCGTTTAGCCATACGCATTGAAACAGGGCGTTTATACCAAAGTTGACTTTGGGCTGAAATAAAAATTCATTTGGTATTACCTGTCATTATTTGACTAAAGTTAATTCTTTTACATCAAGTAATTCGGCAGTTTGAAGTTGTTTGATATGTCCTTTTTTCATTTCGTTTTTAATTGAAACTACCAATGATGAACTTTTAGATATTAAACTTCTTTTCTGGGTAAGAAAAATCCTTTTATCGAATTCGGATTTCTGATACAAATTTGTATGTGACGTTTGAGTTGAATTTCAGCACCATCAAATGCCGGTCCTCCTTCAGTAAAAACACCTCGCATCGAATCAAATTTTTTAAAAGTACTGAATCCGTTTTCGGCTATGTCTTTTTTGATTTGAGCCTCAATGGTGTGGTGCATGAATTCAATAACAGAACAATTGAGTTCGCAAAGAATTTTATCATGGTGAACATCAGCTTTAGCAATTCTGTACTTCGGCATTTCATTGCCAATAATTTAGTAATTAGCAGCCATTAAATTGTAATAACCTGCAATCATTTCAAACGGCTATCTAATAAGTCAAAACAAAAATCGAGAGCCAAAATAACACCGGTTACACTTGCTTCTTTAATTTCGTTTATTTTTTGTTTGTCGTGTGCCCAATGTATACAATATTTCTGTAAATACACATGGTAAATACATTTTCATTTTACGTTTCCTAAGACTAAACTGTTTTTTATAATACCTTACTGCTTTTCTTGAGAAAATTCTGCACATCTAAATCATTGGATTGTAATTATAGATTGAGTGCTTTGTTGAGTTGAGCATTAAAATGGTTCATTTAAAATTTGATGTGGATTATGTATTTTTTTTGTAACAAAAGAAAGAATGACTAAAGTTAACAGACATTCTCTTTGAA
>JAAFGX010000155.1 GCA_010365115.1 Paludibacter sp. | reverse complement strand
TCAATAAAAAAATGTAAATTTGAACAGAAATTAGCTCATTATTTTGTGGCACATCATGACCGGAATTAGTGGCACATCATGACTGGAATATACACTTTTGGAAAAATCGGTCAAAAATGATCACGAAAGAGTACGGGTATTTTATGAGTTGGCTATCCCAATCATTAAAGCATATAAAGATTATTGTACAAATAAGTCATTTGTAGATTTTGACGATTTAATTATACTAACAGTTAAATTACTTAAAAACAACGACGATGTTAGAGATTTTTATCGTGCCAAATTCAAATATTTGATGGTAGATGAATTTCAAGATGTTAATGGATTACAAGTAAAACTTCTTGATCTGTTAGTTAAAGAAGACAGCCAATTATTTTGCGTAGGAGACGATTGGCAAAGTATTTATGGTTTTAGAGGATCAAATGTAGATTACATAGTTAATTTCGAATCGCATTATAAAAACTGTGAAATACACAAATTGGATGTCAATTACAGAAGCACTCAAACCATCGTTGGTGCCAGTAATGAAGTAATAAAACACAATAAGAATCAAATTAGCAAAGAGATTAGAGCATTTAAAGAAGCTCCCACTAAAATTGATATATATAGGGCTAAAAGGTTAAATCTTGACGGAGTTGAATATTTAATTGATAAGGTAAAAGAGTTGTACAAGAGAGGATTTGGTAAAGACGATATACTTGTTCTGTATCGAAGAACAAAAATGTTTACACCATATCTTGATGCATTGAAGGCAAATAAACTATTTGTATCATGTAAAACGATACATGCATCAAAAGGATTGGAAGCAAAAGCTGTTTTTATTATTGGTTTAACAGAGGGTAATGGTGGCTTTCCTGACATTTGGTTAGATGATGCTATTTTTAGGGTGGTAAAAGATGTAAAGTACGATATACTACTCGAAGAGGAAAGACGACTTTTTTATGTTGCCATTACAAGAGCTAAAGACGAATTATTTCTAATAACTGAAATAGGAAATGAATCTTCTTTTGTAGATGAGATTCCACATCATTTTTACACTGTTAAAAAGCCAGTTTTTAGAGACGATTTGGATCAAACGAAAAAATGTAAAGACTGCAATGATATGATAAATATAGCAGATAGATTTTGTAAAAGCTGTGGAGCAAAGCAATTGTAATATGTCATATAAATTATTCTTAGATGATATAAGAACCGTTAATATGGTTTAGAAGAACTGGACAGATCAAGATTTTGTGATCGTTCGGAACTTTGATGATTTCAAAAAAGTGATCTTATCTAAAGGTTTACCTGCGTATATAAGCTTTGATAATGATTTAGGGTTAAATGATCAAGGTATTATTGCTCCAGACGGTTATGCGGCCGCAAAATGGCTGGTGTATGAGTCAGAGATCGATCTTGTTAACCTCAGGTTTTATGTTCACTCTGCAATCCCGTGGCTTCTCAGCAAATTCAAAGTTTATTAAATAATTATATCAAACATTTAAAAAGTAATCTCTGATTTTGAAGTACTTAATTTTCAAATATATTTGTTGACTTCAATGTTTTGTCAAGTTTAATTATGCAATTAAATAAGGTTTTGTTGTTAGATTTAAAATTCAAAAGCTTTTATAGAGTATTACTTTAATACTGTATTAAATAGCTTTGGGAAGAGAGGATGAAAAATCTCATTTTTAATTATAGTTTTACTTCCTGAAACTTTTCCCTTTCAACTCTACAATATTAAATTTTCCATAAATACGATCAAGTATTCTGCCAGAATATCTGTTGAACTCATCAATAGCTGCTTCTATGTTACGTGGGGAATCATCAGCATAATTACATAAAATAATGGTTATGATCCTATCATTTTCAAAACGTTTGAATAAGATGTCTTGAAAAAGCTCACTCTTTCCAAACCTTGAGGCAATTTTTTCGCCTTTTAGATCGTCAAACACTCGGAAACCTTTGCTATATTTATTGTAGAAATCTGAAATACCTTCTTGCTGAGTGTTTTCGAAATCACTTACAATATCAATTGCGGTTTGAAACTTTAATTGTACCCCTGAGTCAAATTTAATATTTAGCATATATTGAATTGTTTTTAGGGAACTACTTTTTCCAGTGCCAAAACCTCCAACTATGAGTAGACCTTTGCTTAACGAGTTTTGAGTTTCTGTCAAAGAAAATAATAATGGTGAATTGAAGAATTTTTCATTGTTTTGAAAATAATAAATTAATGTATAAACAAATGTTTTTGACTCTTCATTCTCAATAAATTCAACTCCGTTAAGCTCAGCATAGCAACTTTTGAATAATTTATACATTGGCTGTGCTTCAAAGTGCGCTGGTAACACTGGTTTTATAAAGATTGGTTGTCTGTTAACTTTAGTGAGAATGTCACTGGTGATTTTTGATATGTTTAAATCCATAATTAACGGTTTTTAATGATTGGTTTTTTTTCTGAACTCTTTGAATTATAAGATTTCCAATTCGACAATCTTGTCTCAAGATTCCAATATTTTTCGTCTTCAAATTTTAGCCCCCCAGTTTCCTTATTTTCTTCTATCCAATAATTATAGAATGACTTTAAAATTTCTTTTGAAAAAATATTTTGGTAGGCAAAAATTTGTTTTTGAAATAGATCTCTTCTTTCTATAATTTCTTTTTCTTTATTTACTTTCTTAGTTGTTGTGCTTTGATAGTCATTGGAATGTTTTTGGATAGCGTTTTCATCTTCAACTTGTTTGTGATTTATTGTACTAATATCGCTGTATAGATCTGATTGCTTTATTGTTATCATGGTAAATTTGTTTGTGCTTTGGGAGATTATGTATCCAGTTTTCTTTAGTTTTTCCAACGAAGTTCTAATTACGCTTTCTGAGAGCTTTAGTTCCTTACTTAAATTGCTAATTGAGGTAATTAATTGACCAGGATTAATAATATGACCTTGCCATTTTTTTTCCATATAATTGGATTTTAGTAGTAAATGAATCATTACTCTAGAGGTATTTGAATCTTGATACCACTCCCAGTCTAGGATATCTCGTTTTAGCTTGAGAAATCCTTTATCTAAGTGCTCTTTCATAACTATTTGATTTTAAATAAATAATTTCCTGTGTAATATTATCAAAAAATGGTTTTGCACCATCAGGTCTAGTCCCTAAATTCTTAACGGGTTGATAACGCTGTTTTAAATTAGCTAGTAAATCTTTCATGTCACCTTTCGTAGCTGGTTTATTCGCTTCTTTTGTAAATATTGAAGTGAGTGCATTTACCGCCAGAATTCCAGCAGCAGCATTGCCCACTCCTGCAAGACTCATTTTTTCGACTTTCATTGGAGTCTTCTTGTCAGCTTCTTTTATGGGTAAGCCTAGACCTTTTTCTTTTTTGAGATTAAATGCTCCAACTCTGCAACTGTTAGAGCAAAATTTTTGTTTGTGTCTTCTATTCGGTTTGAAATCTTTACCACAGTAGTGGCATTTGTATAAATAATTGTCCATTGTGCGTAAGTATAACGTTAGGTTAACGACTAAAAAAGTTTGTTTTTCAATAAGTAAGCATCGGCTTGAACTTCGAGTTCAGATTTAGTTTGATGCTTACCACTCTTTAACCATGTTAAAATTTCGGATTTTAAGAAATACAAACGCTTTCCTTTTTTGTGATAAGGAATTTTGTTTTTATGCACGAGACCGTAAACAGTTGGTTTTGTAAGATCGATGAGTTTTGAAGTTTCATCGATGTTCATAAAGACATTCTCAGTGGAAGAATTTGAGAGATTAAGGTTCTGTAAAACCTTTTCGGCAACTTGTTCAGAGATTAAATTTATTATGTCTGAAAAGGGCATGTTGAAATTTGTCATGATTTTTTGGTTTAATTATTATTGTGTTTTTATTTGAAACCAAAAGTATGGGGGATGTGAGGATAATTATATGGGTGTCGGATAGTGGTTCATTAAAACTGGTTTTTTCAAAATATTGATTTTTATGCGGTTAGATTGTTTTTTGCTGTGTTTTTACATAAAAAAAACACCTGATATTCTTCAGATGTTTTAGTTTTGTTGTTTTAATTTGTAGATGTTTTATTTTGTGTCTATTGAATTACTTTTAAGTTTTCTTAAAAAGCCTTTTGTTATTTTGAGTTCTAATGTTTCAATTTTAAGCAAAATACTATCGAGATAAACTTCCTGATTTTTTTTCCCATAATGATCGATTCCTGCAGATACTTTTTTGTAAAAAGTACTATTTTTTGCAAGTCCTTCGAATAAACTATAATCAGTTAGTTCTCCAATTAATAGAATTAATTTTAATTTTTCTGTTTTTTCAATTTTATCGCCCTGAAAAAAAGCTAGATTAAGTAGTAATATCTTTTCATTTTCATCAAAAGTTGATTTTATTTTATCAATTATTGATTTTTCATTAGTATTGTTCCTTATTTTTTTTAAATCAAATTTTCGACCAAGTTTTTTAAAAATATTACTGATTCGTAATTCTGTAATCTTTTCACTTTCGTCAATTAAAAAAGTAGTACTAAAATCATTGTAGTCATTTAGTTCATAAAAAAGCTTTATGCCTTCTGTCAATTGAGGAATAGAATTCTCTAACCTAGCTTGAACTTTTTGATAGAGTGTGTATTTTAAAATTTCAGAAAAAAAACTTTCATAAGTCAATTTTTCAAATACTTCGTAATCTTCTAATTTAGATTTAGAAAAGGTTTCTTTGATTTCCATAAAACTTTTATAGACCTCATTCTCTAGCGTTTTAAGTAAACTATCGACCTTTTTACTATCATAATTATATTTATGAATTCTTAGGTCGTTAATGATTCCATCAAAGTAGAATTTGTGTTTTTCTATTAAGCTATTTGATAAATACTCTTTATAAAAAAAACTAGCTAAATCTGAAATAGCTTTATCAGTATTTCTTCCTTTTTCATTTTCATTTTGTAAAAAAGTAATTATAAATTTCTTTATGTAATTAGCTTCTTTTTTGATAATGTTTTTGTGTTCTTTAAGATAATCCATCTAAATCTAAGTTAATACGGTTAGCAGCTTCAATTTTATTTTTGTCTAGTATTTTGGTGTAAATCTGGGTAGTGGAAACGTTCTTATGTCCTAGTAATTTTGAGACTGTGTAAATGTCCGTTCCATTAGCCAATTGCAATGTAGCATAACTATGTCGAAAGTTGTGATAAGAGATCCTTTTTCTAATACCTGATTTTTCAATCCAGTCTTTCAACGGTCGAGTTATTTGGTAGTATTTGATTTTACCAAAGATTGCACCTTCAACTGTATCTTGCTTTTTCAAAATGTCATAAGCGGTTTTTGAGATAGGATGATTGTGAATGGATTTTGTTTTTTGCTCTCGCAAAATAATATAATGATTCTGATGATTGTCGTTAAAAACATCATTCCAATCTAAGTTGTTAACATCGACAAAACGAAGACCCGTCAAAGCGGAAAAGAATGCCATGTGTTTTACTTTTTCTACTTTTATTTCGGTATTCCACAAAAGATGAAGCTCTTCTTCGGTAAGGTATTGTCTGTGTGTTTCTTGCTCTTTAATATATTCTGCTTTTTCCGCTAGGTTTTCTGTAATGATCTTTTCACTATAAGCTAATTTTAAAACAGCTATAAAATTTTTATAATAGGCGGAAGCGGTATTAATCGATAACTTCTTCTCGGCTTTTCCTCTGGTTGTTTTTGCGTTCAATAAATATGTTCGATATTTTTTGACATGATTAGAGCTAAGCTGATGGCTCATTATTTTTTCACCATACAAGAATTTAAAATGATTTAAAGAAGCTTTCCATGCTTGATAATTTGAGTTACTTCCCTTATTGTAATATTCATCAACTGTCGATTCGTAGAACGTTATAAAGTTCACATTTAAGTTCACGTTATCCTTCAATCCAAATTCTCGATTTCTTAATTGTACCAATCTCTTAGCTTTTACTATTTCTGCTAAATCAATTGATTGAGAATTGTGTTTTTTTTCTTCAGGACTTTTTGGATTTTCGTACGTATGTATTTTTAGAAATTCACGCCTTGTTTCCTTTCCAGTTTTCGAATCAACGATTGGAGGATAGTAATCTAAATATAAACTTAGTTTTCCACCCGTGATTTTTTTGTTTCTTAATGTTACTTTACTCATATTACTTTATATAAATATTTTTTCAATATGCTCTTTTTTGACTAATGTGTATTTCCCATGTTTCCTTTTAGGAATTTTAAATTTCATGATAATATTGTATAATGCTCCATTTGAAATTTTAAATTTTTCTTGTATTTGTTGCATCGTATAAGAATTCTCAAAACTATAATCGGCTGCAATATCGAGTTTAGTTTTCTCTAAAATTTTAAGGTTAGCGTCAAAATAGAAGTCGATATCTTTTCTTCTTATGGTCGTTTTGCGTTCCGAAAAATTAAATGAATTTATATCGTTTCTTTCAATGAGTCTGTAGATAGTTTTTATCGACATATTCAATAGGAGTGAAGCTTGTTTGACAGTCAGAAACTCTTTGTCTTTTAAGGGTTCTTTGAGTTTGTTATTTTTTAAAATTATTTCATCATTATTTATTTGTCTTTTATTCTGCCTTTTCTTGATCTTCAGGTGTTTACTATTGCAGGACAAGGAACAATACCTTGTTTTTGTAGTCCTAGCCGTAAAGTTATTCTTGCAATATTCGCATATTCTTGTCATTTCCATATTTGAACGGATAAAATTATGATTAAGGAGACATAAGATTATTTAAGGGTAAATAAGGGACACAATTTGCCCCTCTTTTTCAAATATATAAAAATTATCAATTTGAGGTACAAAATCGGTACAAATAAATGCAAAACAAGATGAAATAGTACGTAAATAGAAAATAGTAAAAATGAAAAAACCCTTTATAATAAAGGGTTTACAACGTTTTGTTTTGTGATATTTTGTAGTGCTATTTGCCGATACAGAAATTAGCAAATATATTACCAAGTAATTCATCATTTGTAACCTGACCCGTAATCGTCCCAAAATGATACAAGGCTTCCTTGATATCGATGGCCATTAAGTCACTAGGTAGATTCGTTTCTAGTCCGTATTTTACTTTGGTTATTTCCTCCAATGCTTTCAGTAAAGAGTCATAATGTCTTGTGTTCGTAACTATCGTTTCGTTATTTCTTAATGCTCCGGTATTGACAAAAGACAGCAGTTGGTTTTTTAATTCTTCTATACCTAAGTTTTGCTTGGCAGAAATCATTTCGAGAATCACGTTCAGTG
>JAAFGX010000154.1 GCA_010365115.1 Paludibacter sp. | reverse complement strand
TTAAGGTATTGATTTTAACATAAACTTCTAAAGTGTTGTATCGAAAGAATAAATCAAAATGGTAACTTTGCTTTTTTGCAAAAATTATGTTAGATAAAGACAATACTATTGAGGTTCAAGGCGCTCGCGTTCACAATCTAAAAAATATAGACGTTTCCATTCCTCGTGAAAAACTGGTAGTAATTACTGGACTTTCAGGCTCTGGAAAGTCATCACTCGCATTTGATACTATTTATGCCGAAGGCCAACGGCGCTACGTAGAAACATTTTCGGCTTACGCCAGACAGTTTCTAGGAGGCTTGGAGCGTCCAGATGTTGATAAAATCGACGGGCTTTCGCCTGTTATAGCTATTGAACAAAAAACGACCAGCAAAAGTCCGCGGTCTACTGTGGGAACTATTACTGAAATATATGACTTCCTGCGTCTACTTTATGCACGTGCGGCAGATGCTTACAGTTACAATACTGGGGAGAAAATGGTCAGCTACTCTGATGAACAAATCAAAGACCTAATTATTGAAGATTTCAATGGAAAACGAATCAATATCCTTGCTCCAGTTATTCGAGCAAGAAAAGGCCATTACGGAGAATTGTTCCAGCAAATCGCTAAACAAGGGTTCTTAAAAGTACGGGTAAATAGCGATGTTCTTGATATTACTCCAGGAATGAAACTAGACCGCTATAAAACCCACGATATCGAGATTGTCGTGGATCGAATGGTGATTGAAAAAACACCCGATAACGAAAAACGGTTAAGCGAAAGCATCAACACCGCGATGCATCATGGGGAAAATGTATTGATGGTTTTAGATCAAGATTCGCAAGAAGTTCGCTATTTTAGTAGGAACTTGATGTGTCCCACAACGGGAATATCCTATCAAAATCCGGAACCCAATTTGTTTTCTTTCAACTCTCCAAAAGGAGCTTGTGACCATTGCAAAGGACTTGGAGCGGTAAACGAAATCAACACCAAAAAGATTATTCCGAATCCGAAATTGTCTATCAAAGCAGGAGGTTTTGCTCCTTTGGGCGAATACAAATCGTCTTGGATATTTAAGCAATTGGAAATAATTGGAGAAAAATATGAATTCAAAATTACCGATGCTATTGAAAAAATTCCAGCCGAAGCGATGGAAATGATTTTGAATGGCGGAAAAGAAAAATTCACGATCAACTCTAAAGATTTAGGCGTTGCCCGAGATTACAAAATAGACTTTGAAGGGATTTCCCATTTTATAAAAAACCAACACGACGAAAGCGGTTCTACAACTATCAAACGATGGGCAAAGGAATTCATGGATGAAATTCCATGTCCCGTTTGTGAAGGTTCTCGTTTAAAAAAAGAAGCTCAATTCTTTAAAATCGACGGACAGAATATTACGGAATTGTGTGCAATGGATATTTCTGATCTGACCGCATGGTTTCATGATTTAGACAGTCGATTATCTGATAAACAGCAGCGTATCGCTTCTGAGGTAATTAAAGAAATCAAGGACCGACTCAACTTTTTAATGAATGTAGGTTTAGAATATTTGGCTTTAAGCCGAAGTTCAAAATCACTTTCCGGTGGAGAGGCACAACGCATAAGACTAGCAACCCAAATTGGGTCACAATTGGTTGGTGTTTTGTATATTTTAGATGAGCCCAGTATTGGTTTACACCAAAGAGACAATGATAAACTGATCCATTCTTTGGAACAATTGCGTGATATTGGGAACTCGGTTATTGTGGTGGAACACGATAAAGACATGATTGAACGTGCCGACTATGTGATTGACATTGGACCAAAAGCGGGAAAATTTGGAGGCGAAATCATCAGCATTGGAACTCCGGCGGAAACCTTGAAATCAAATACCATAACCGCACAATATTTAAACGGCGAGATGAAAATCGAAGTTCCGAAAAAACGACGTGAAGGGAACGGAAAATTCATGAAACTAACCGGAGCGACTGGAAACAACTTAAAAAATGTTTCTATTGAACTGCCGTTAGGGAAAATGATTTGCGTTACGGGAGTTTCTGGAAGCGGTAAATCGACCTTGATCAATGAAACCCTCTACCCTATTTTGAATGCGTATTATTTTAATGGGGTCAAAAAACCGCAACCATATAAAAAAATCGAAGGTTTAGAGCTTATCGACAAAGTAATTAATATTGACCAAAGCCCGATAGGGAGAACACCGCGTTCTAACCCTGCCACTTATACCGAAGTATTTACGGAGATCAGGAAATTATTCACCATGACTTCAGAGAGCATGATACGCGGCTATAAAGCGGGACGTTTCAGCTTTAATGTAAAGGGAGGACGCTGCGAAACCTGCCAAGGTTCTGGTGTGCGTACCATCGAAATGAACTTCTTGCCAGATGTTTATGTAGAGTGCGAAACTTGTCAAGGAAAGCGTTTTAATAGAGAAACACTGGAAATTCGTTTCAAAGGAAAATCTATTTCTGATGTATTGAATATGACGGTAGATGAAGCGGTTCCGTTTTTTGAAATGATCCCGAAGATACATAGAAAAGTAAAAACCATACAAGATGTAGGTTTGGGATATATTACACTTGGTCAGCAAAGTACCACGCTTTCTGGCGGGGAAGCCCAACGTATTAAGCTCGCAGGAGAATTATCAAAAAAAGATACTGGAAATACCTTTTATATATTAGACGAACCCACTACGGGACTTCATTTTGAAGACATCAGGGTATTGATGGGCGTGATCAATAAATTAGTAGACAAAGGAAATACGATCCTGATTATCGAACACAATATGGACGTGATCAAACTGGCAGATTATATTATTGATATTGGCCCTGAAGGAGGAAAAGGCGGCGGAAAAGTCGTTGCCAAAGGAACTCCCGAAGAAATAGCCGATAATAAAAAAAGCTATACCGCGAGGTTTTTGAAAAAGGAATTGGAGTAAGTGTTTTTTAATTACCGTAAATTCGCAAATTATTATCTTTTAATTAGACTTTGAAATAAAACGAAAAAACTACTGTGTGATGCAGTAGTTTTTTTTGTATTGGTTTTTGTGCATGAAGTCTGGAGATTTTGTAAGCCATCTGGACTTCAATAATCTTTCAAGAAGACTTTGTAGAGTAGTTACTATGTGAGCTACGTTTAGTCGCTTGGCGATGTGGCGAAGTTCGTAACCGCTCAATTTTAGGCTTAACGAAAACTTGATGCGAAACGGTAATTGCACTATATCCAGCTAGCTCAAAATGGCTATTGGCTTTAGTACTTTTTTATTCATTCAATTCATCTTCAGTAATAATTCTAATATTTTTACCAAATTTTCATATAATATTTTCATCTGTTATTGTATTTGGAAACGCCATCGCCAAGACTTTTTTAGGTCTAGACATTGCTACATAGATTAATCTTTTCTTCTCATTTGGAAAGCTGTTATCTGGATTGGAAATATCCTCAAAGAGAATGTTATTAATGTGACTTCTGTCGTTAAAGAATATTAATACCGAATCTAAAGTTTTTCCCTTTACTTGGTGGATTGTGGTAATCGGAATATTGGATTGTGTATACGATTTTTTAAAATGAATGTCAATAGATTCGTGTGATGTTATTTCTTTATTAAAAAATTTAGATTTTCTATTTCGAAGATTAAAATCCACGTTATAATCTAAACCCAATTTTTCTTTCATAAAAATTTGAGTTTGACTTGTCCACTCTGCAACTGTTAATTCAAAACTTGGTAGTTCGTGTAGTATTTGAAATAAAAGTGAATTAAAAAGATGGTCCTCTTTTGAATCGCTTTCAATATCTTTTAGCTGATGATAGTCACTTTTTGGATTTAACAATTTTATAGAAATAGTGCGCATTTCGTTTATGGAATTTTTGATGTCATTTCCTAAAAAACGATTTTTTGCAGTAATAATTTCTTTGGGTAGCTCAATACCCCAAGGCTTTTCTTCTGTTGTATTTCCTAATAATTTATTCTTTAATGAATTGCCTCTAACTACAATGTTATTTTTTTTAAAATTGTTCGTAGAGCAAATTTCTTCGTAATGTTCAATAATTGACTGTAAATTGTTTTCAGAATATTTATAAATAATAATTGAATCGTTTTGAGAAGGACTATCAACACAATTTATTTTTGGATCATCTGTTTTTCTTAGAATAGAAAAAATGTCAATAATATTTTGAGGTGATCTCCTGTTGTCTGTTAAGGCGAAGGAATTCCAACTGTCGTCTTCATTGTATTTTTTTAAAAATTCATTTGGGTTTGCATCTCTCCATTCATAAAGACTTTGATAAGGGTCTCCTATTAATTCTATGTTTTTTAACCCTTGTTTAGACAACTCTTCAAAAATAGCGTGCTGAATTAAAGAATTATCTTGAGCTTCATCAATTATAATAAAAGGAAATCTTATGGCTAACCATTGACAAATTTTCGGATTTGTTCTTAAAATGTGAAGAGCAATAAATGCCGAATCACCTGTTGAGATTAACCCTTTTTTAAATTGCGTTTGTTTAATTAATTTGCAATAATTATTGAATTTATCAATATCCACAGTACTATTGGAAGGTGTTTTACCTTCAACCGTAAATGTACCATTTGGTTCTATTCTAATTAAACTTGGTGGATATGTATAGAATATACTTCTATTGTTTTTTGCCTTATACTCAGGATTATTTAATGGCCTTTTTAAACCTTCTCTTAATTTCCCATCACTCCCTCTATACTCATTCATCCACATATCATTTAGTATATTGGTATGGTCAAGAATTTTAGGCCTACTAAAATTCCTATTTAAAACATTATAAAAAGGAAGTGTGATAAATTTATTTATAAAACTGTCAATAGTAGAAACGTGATTAGGAAACCTCAAAATTTTCCCACTTAGTTTTGAATAGGATTCATTTATTTCGTCTTTTGCAGAGTTTGTAAATGAGAGACAAGCAATGCCTGAATATGAATCAATCTCTTTTGACAGTTCCAACGCTATTATTTTTTTAGCTATAGTAGTCGTTTTTCCACTTCCAGGACAGGCATTTAAAATAATTTTCCCTCTTGCCTCAAGATAAGCTTTTCTTTCTTCATTTAAGTCGTAAATCATACTTCTTGCGTTATATGATTTAAACCTTCTTTTATATATGGAGGAATAATGAAAGAGATTTTTGCTCTTTCCACGTTTTCAAGGATATATATCGAAAAATCTTGAGCGAAGTCAGCTTTTGATGGTAGAGCTTTCCATAATAGAATCCCTACTTTTCGTTTTTCAGTTTCTGACATAATATCATTTTCGAACGTTTTAGTATATTCAATAATTTTGTCAATTTTATCAGTTAAATTTTTGTTGACAAAGTCAACAAGAAAATTGTCAAGTAATTGAGTGCGATTCTCATTGATGTTATGAATGGCTAATTCATATTCTAACGTCTTAAAAGAATGTGAAATTTTTATGTTGTCAGCATTATTTGCAACAGAATTTAGATTTGCAATTCTAGTTCCTGCAACACCAGTTTGAATGTTATTGTCTAATTGATTCAGAACAGAATAATCTGTTTCAATCAATCTTTCAAAACTATACTCTGTATTTTTAGAAGATGTAAAACGGTCATCATCAGTTAGCACAGTAATTGCTTTATTTATTCTTTTATTTTCTTCTTGATTGTTGAATAAATATAAGAAAGGATAAAAAGATTTTCCTTTTACATTTACTACTTCAACTCTATAATCCTCGAGTTGATAATCGTCTAATCTTGTAAATGAAGAAAGTAAAAGTTCTTCTGAAATCCCTTCCACAAACAATACTGACTTTGCATAAAAAAGTTGTGATTTTGTTACGTCAATATAACGCTCAAGTTTTTTTTGACTTAATTTAAAATCAACTTCTCTTAATGGAGTGTTTTTAGTAGTATCTTGTATTATATTTTCACCTAGCCTATTTTGAAATTTATTTTCAAGTTTATGGGCTTTCTTATTATCTAGTAAAATTAGATTTTTTAAGGGCACCTTTGAAGTCAGAGTTGGAGAATGGGTAGTTATGAATAACTGACTATTATCTGAAGTGTTAGCACTCGTAAGAAAGTTGTATAAACTTAATTGAAGTTGTGGATGTAAATGAGCCTCAGGTTCTTCAATTAAAAGTGCATAATGTGGAATTACGTTATCTACTATTTGTTGTTTAACATCACCCAACACAATTGCGATGTAAATGAGGTTATTTAAACCCAAGCTATTTTGCCATAAATGAAACCCTTCTTCATTTAAACTTTCCCTATTATGTGGTAGAAAGGGTTTTATTGCATTAACAATGTATTCTGTTTTCGATTCTTCTATTCTGAGTCCAATTTTGTTATCAAGAAATTTTTTAAAAATCACTTCTAAATTATCATTGACACCTTTTCTTGTGCTTTTCACTTCCTCTCTTTCAAGTAGCTGTGAATTTGCATCTTTCATTATCTGTTCAATCTCGGACTCTGTTTCATTACGTTTTACGAACCTTTTAATTACTCTTCCTAAAACATTGCCACGACTGCTTAATAAATCTCGAGTACTATCTCTTAATGCTCCTAAATAGTAATGTTGAAATAATTCAAAGGTTTTATAGTCTGCTTTTTGTCCATCAATATCTCCCGTATTATAAGAAAAATGAGGGTATTTTCCGTCTTTTTCTTCGTAACTAATTGTTATTTTGGCAAAATCCTCTGCCGTGTCACTTGGGTCGATTACCATATATTCATAAAAAGCACCTTTTTGAGCATTAGAAAGACCTTTGAAAATATATGTAATTGTAATCAATGTAGCCTTTTCAATATCGGTTCCATCGGCAGTAGTAATTCTTTTTTGATGAAAATCATCAGATGATACTGATATTTCTCTAATCGGTTCACCAATGTTGTATAGAAGCCTAATTGCATCAATTATAGCAGATTTACAACTTCCATTTTCGCCAATAATAATATTAATATTAGGGTCAAATTCTGTTTCTACAACTTCAATTCCTTTATAATTCTCTACTTTGATATATGATAAGTACATTTTTTTGTTTTTGTAGGTCGTTTTGTATTACAGCTAACTTCTATATAAACCAAATATACATCTCTTTTTGAATTTTTCATTAACAAATTTAAGGTTTTTCTTATTTATAAAAAGGCCGTTGCATTTAATTTTCTATTGATACATCAATTCAAAAAAGAAAGACCATTTTAAAAAATAATTAAACTATACCGTGCCGTATTTGAAAAAAGAGTTATTTTAGTATCTTGGATTTCTAGCCCAGATAGAAGCGGTATCCTTTTTATTTTTTATCTTTCAAAAAATAAAAAGATACAAGCGGATAGCTGGATAAGGCTCCAGAAAATAATAGTTAATAATATAATACGAATATGAGATTAGAAGATTTTGACAATGATGAG
>JAAFGX010000153.1 GCA_010365115.1 Paludibacter sp. | reverse complement strand
TGCACAGATGACTCCTCTGGAGTCTAATTTGAACAAAATAAATCAAATCAGTGAATAAGGAAAAATTGATTACCCACCTTATTCGTTATAGAGTCCAAAATTTACTTTCTACCTTTTCATAATCGTTCGGCAAAAAATATGTAACGATTAACTAATTAGCAAATTACCGCTACCTGTATATTTAGTAAAAATGCTAATTTTTGAATTTTATCGGCAATATGACCCACACCAATGGCACAATGGTGAGCAGGTCCTTGTTTTGACCATTCATTCATAAACCTTTTTGCACCAATATTGAACCGATACCGGCTATTCGTATTTCCAATTTCAAGAACAGGTCCGGGAACAGATTCACCTTCAGCTACGAGAAGAAATATACCATCCTTGCCTTCAACTACCGACAACAAGGTTACTTCGCCGTGCTTTACAGTCATCTGAATAGACAATCCTTTCCCTGGTTTACCGTGATAAATAGATAGGGGAACAAGTTTAACACTCCCTTCGGCAATTGCAAAGTGAGCAGGCCCATCGTGCCCCAACATAACCACATCATCATTAAAATCCATCAAATAGAACTCTGAGAATGAACCACCGGCACCAAATTCCGCCATTATTTTCATTGCATGTGCATTCTTTACTTCACATTCACCTGCCACAGGTATGTTTTTACCTGTCAACAAAGTATTACCCGCAATAATGGATGTAACAATATTCTCGTAATCGTTACCCGGCTCGCCTTCGTAATAATAAGCCATCGAGCCCAGATTCCTATTTTTTACCAATTTATCTAATGCTAATGAGGTGCGGGCTGCACGTTCAATTTCGAATAACTCACATTCTGAAGCCACATCGAAAGCTGAATTAAACTCCTCAATTTTAGTTTGATTCTCAGTATCAGTTGTTTCATCACGGTATTTTTTTAGCTCGCACATTTCAAGCAATTCGAAATGAGTTCCAAATACCGCTGATTGTTTGGTAATATCGGTATAAACATCTAACATACCGGAGTAGTAATGCCCAAGAATTCCCATTCGATTGTTTCGTAACGAAACAACTACATGTGCAGCCTGAGTCCAAGCCTCAATATCTCGCCATGCATCCTTATCTTGTAAGTATCCTGTAACAAAATCGTAGCGAATGCCTGACCTATTAAACACATTGGCAATTTCGGGCAATGAACATGACTGACAATGCTCTAACCATAAACCTGTCATTTTACCCCGATCGCCTAATTTATTGAATGCATCATAATCCAATTCAGCCACCGGCTGAAGATTCAGTATGATTACCGGTACTTTAAGTTTTTGAGCCACGGGCAATACCGTTGAAGAAAGTGCATAAGTTGAAACATACAGAAATACTATTTCTACATCGTTGGCTTTTAGTAAGTCAGCTGCTTCGCCAGCTTTCAATGGATTGTCAACCATTCCGGCATCAATTACATCAACACCATAAGTTGAAATCCTTTTCTTAATTTGCTCCTGATATGTATTTAGATTATTGAGTAATCCGTCAAATTGTGCCCAATACGTATCCAGACCTATGCCAAATAAACCTACTTTAGTTTTCATTCTTTATTTATTTATTTTGATAATTAATAATTTTACCGGATTTAATAAACCCCAATTTTAATAATTCAGCATCTTTATTGTAATGTCTAAATATTGTAAAAGTGTATCAGCCTGAAGTACTTGCAGTTCCATTTATAAGCCAGCCAAACCATTGTGAATGTTATTCAAAATTCAAGATGCAAATGCCATTTTCAATTTCCCGTTCCAATTATGTGAAATATTTTACATAATCCATATCAGAAATTGGAAAGTATAAAAATTCACTCTCACTTTTGCTTCCAAATAAACCTGTAATTAAACCTTCTATTAGGCGCTGTGTCACCATTGAGGCAAAACGAAATCGGGTCTTTTAATTCAGCTGCATTATCGCTCCATTTAAAATCTAAGGCAAATGAATCTGCGTTGAGTTGAAGTAATTTTCTAGGAACAGAAATTTCAAGCTCATTGCCTGAATAATTAAATTTCAGCTCAGCAACTTCTAACCACGGATTTTCAGATTGAAGGCTATCATAACGCATCAAAGTTGTTGTATTCCTATCTTTTACATTTCTATTAATGATAAAATCGTAGCCAAACCAACCTGTACTTGAATTATTATCGGAATCTATCAGTAAAAGCATCCAATTATTACCGGTACATGGTGTAAGTTCATTGGCAGTTTCAGCATAAAAACTGATATTCTTTTAATCAACAGCAACTTTACTTGTTATTATATCATTTCGTCCAGATTCGTTGGTGTAATGCAATCCGCCATATCCGTTGTGATTGCGGAGAAATGTATCACCTTTTGTATCACGAAATTCGTTGGTAATCTTTTCCCAATCGCTAAAATTTCCGTCATTTTTTATGGATTGAAAACCATTCTGAATAGGCATTGGTCTCACTCCTTTATATTTTCGGATATTTTGAGCCATTTGCATATAATAATTATCAGAATATCCGTCTTTCATAGGTTGAATGCCACGGTTAAATTCTGAGTTATACTGGTCAACAAAAATAAAGGAATTGTTTCGCCCAAGCCACGGCATGGTGTTTTCTCCTACCATATTTGTAATGCCACCTTTGTCATCTGGAAAATATTTACCGGCAGTCCATTCATTCCAATCGTTTATAAAGAGGAATTCTGGATTAGCTTCTATGGCTTCGTTCCATCGTTCCTGGAAATAAATGCCATACCCTTCTGGATTTTTAACTTTCTTCCCCAGCCAAGGCACGTATGCAGAATCAGGAAGGTCAAATTCATTCAGCTTTGGTTCACCATACTGCCTCGACCATGATTTACCAACACCTATGTTTCCTGAATCCATGGTTACAGGATGCTGTGCTGCTGTTACGGCAGCCTGCTCCCATTTACCTTGGTGGGTAGAAAGTAACTGTTGTGGAGAGAGTGCCTTCAATTTATCGTCGTCTAGGTTGTAGCCGAAACTCCAATTATCTTCGGTTCCAATAAAGCGGTTTCCAGCCCATTCGTAATAACCCCAGCACATGGTTCGTTTTGTGAAAAAGTCTTTTACTTCATTTGTGTAATCTTTATAAAATTCTTCGGTATAATCGGGGTTGCCAAAATGCGGGTTGTTCGTGTCTGTTTTAGCCGAAGGGTCGTAATGTGGATTTGCATTTTTCACATTAGTACTATTCGCATCGAATTTGGGTTTGCCGTTGTATAGTAAAAGAGGTTTGCCGTCCCAATAAAACCATAAATCGCTATAAAGATTGGTTTTATAAATACGGTCGTAAAGGTCTTGTACCACAGTTATTACCGGACCGTTAAACGCCCAGAAACAAAATATTGGCACTTTGTTTCCTTCTGCTTTCATTTTTTGCATGGTTTTAAAAAGAGCTTCCCATTCGTCCCAATACCTAACAGCATTTGTAACGTCCATCACCAACACATCAGCTCCTGCATCAGCTAACATGGACATATCTTTTCGTATTACATATTCATCTTGAGTTAGGAAATATCCCATTTCAGGTTCTCCCCAGTGGTAACTATTTTCAGTCCAAAGCGGGTTCTTTGCATCTAAACGTGCACTGGGATCAGCTTGCAGAATCTTTGAAACATCTGCCGAATAGGGACTTTTGAATTCGGTAAATTTATCGGGAGTATGCCAGGTAATATAAAACATAGCAGTAATACGTCGTTGATCATTTTTTACAGGTCCAACTTCTTCTAAAAAAAGCATTTTTCGCCCAAGTGCATCGGAAGCTACCCAAGTATCCGCAAAAATATCTCTGTAATTCTCGTTGATTGAAGTTGTGTAGGTTGTTTGAATTTCTGAATTATTCGAAAAAGCGGTACTATTGGTTTTTTTCTGAGCATAGCCCAGTATTTGACCAAATCCTACAAAAGAAAAATATAAAAATATTAAAACAAAATTGAAGCTCGATTTTTTCATTTTTTTTATTGAGTTCGTCTTGACTTTTTATAATGCCGCTTCTACGGAGCTCAAATTCATCTTCGTCAATTTAGCTGTTATCTCCCGATAATTATCGGGATTTGTTCCTAACGGAACTTTAGAGTAAATATAAGCTTCGAAGAAGCGGTATTATAATTTAAAAGTATGAATAATACCCCCCTTAAAAGTCAAGATGACTTTTAAGGGGAGTTGAAATTTTACTTTTTTCACTGTATCATAATTTTTTTGGTTGCGAAAGTACCTTCTCCAGTTAATTTGATAAAATAGATTCCTTTTTCTAATGAAATATCTATAGTTTTCGTTCCTTTAAAAATTTCATTTTTTGCAAAAACAATCCTTCCTTGTAAATCAAGTATTTTGATACCATCTACTTCAATTTGTTCACTATTAATAGATATTTGGTTTTTTGCAGGATTAGGGTAGATTTTTATTTCTTTATCCAGAGTTTCTAATCTCGTTAATAATTTAGGGGCCTTAAACCCACCAAGAACTAAATTAACATCGTCAATAAATGTTGAATTGTCGGTTGAAAGCACGCCAGCAAAATTAATTCTATGTGAACCGGCTGAAACTGTAAAGCTATTTGTGGAATAATACCCATAACTTGCAGATGATGTAGGGACAATAATTCCAATTAGAACATCGTCACAATATACATTGATAGATTGTGTGTTTGTATTTATAGGTCTATATGCGGCATAGAAAGTAATCTTATAGGATCCAGCAGCAAAGGTGAAATCCTGATAAAATGACCCACTACCCTGTATGACAGCAGTTTGAATCCCATCAGGCGCAGTTGGAGCACCAAATGCGCTACCATTCTTTTGAACTCCGCTTAGTCCATCGAAGGTCCATCCACTGGTCAGCAGTCCCATTGTGATGCCAGATGTTACAGGGGTCTCAAATCCGGTATTATTGATGGCAGCATTTTGCATTAGTATATTTACAGCATCAATAAAAGCCGACAAGTCAACTGTCGCTTGTCCAACAAACTTAACTATGTGATTACCACCCGTAGAAGTAAAAGCATTTGTTGTATAATAAGTCCAGACAGAAGAGGAAGCTGGTGTAATAGTAGCAATTAGTGTTTCATCATAATATACTTTTAGAGTTTGTGGTGCTTGGTCGGAGGGTCTTTGAGCGGCATAGAAACCCACTTTGTAACTACCGGCATTAAAATTTACATTTTGTGTTATAATACCGGTCTGTTGTATAAAAGCTGTTTGTAGGCCTTCAGGCGCATTAATAGTTGTCCAAGCGCTACCATTCCGTTGAATACCACTTAGTCCATCGAAGGTCCAGATGTTTGTAAAAGGTCCATACTGATATGTTGTTGTAACCGGAGACTCAAAACAACCATTGACAATACCTTCCGGAGCAGTAAAATCATAATTGAAACGGCGATCAGGTGCTGATTCTCCGTCCGTAAAGAAACTGGTGATATCATTCAATTGCTGTGGATTGTCAGCCCAATGGAAATAAAACTGGGTACTTAATCCAATAGCAGTTCTTGGTATGCTCAATTCCATCTGATTACCTGTTAAATTATAGGGTATGGTAACCGGATTAGTCCAACTTGAGCCATTCCATTTTTTCAACGTACTTTGTGTTGAACTTGTTACACCAAGATTCACCACATAGTCATAACCTTCCCAACCGGTTGCTTTGTTCCGATCGGTATCTATAAATAATAACATCCAGTTAGGATCGGTGTAAACCGTAATATTTGCAACAGTTTTCACATAAAAATAAAGATTATTGTCATCGTAAGTGGCTCTTGATTCTAAAATATCATTTCTACCTGTTGTATTAGTGTATGTAACTGTTGGGTCATAACCGGCAAAATTGCGGTGCATTACATCCCCCATGGGGTCTTGGTAAACCGGTGTAACAGTTGACCATTCATTGAAGTTACCATCAATGGTTTTTGTTGCCAATGTTGAATAAACCTGTGGTGCAGCCATTCCTTTGTATTTGCGGATATTTGAAATGAGTTGATAATAATAATTGTCGGTATGTCCGCCTTTCATCGGAGCCATATCACGATTAAACTCTTCGGTAAACACATCAACAAAGTGTGTATTTCCAGTAATCGAAGGTCTTCCTGCATAAGTTCCATTTGCAGGTTGAAGAAACCTTTGGGCAACCCATTCATTCCACTGGGTAACCATAATAACTGGTGGGTTTACAGCCAAGGCTCTTTCCCACTGTTCGGCAAAATATAATCCTCGTCCGGTATAAGCAGTCAAATAGTCACTGTTTACAGCTGGTTGTGTACCATTCGAATAACTATTGCCCTGTGAATTATTTGGATGTGAAGCAACAGAAACACAGATTTGTTCTGGTGTGGTTGAATTTATACTCCAACCGTAATCCTGTGGATATGAATCAAGCCATTGCCAATGATTGGATTCAGCTGGGGTATTGGTCCACGCCCAACCGAGTTTTATGTTGAAATAGTTTTTTACTTCTGGCCGTAAAACCTCATCTGTGGAAACACCTAAAATTACAGGTTTGCCATCCCATTTAAACCATAGATCCTCATAGAGTGAATTAGCATAAAATTGATCATAAAGATCATTCATTACCTGTCCACTATTTGCATAACTAAAAAACATAATCTGAGGAGTATAAATGCCTTCTTTACGCATTTGCATAGATACTTTACAAAGCGTTTTTACTGTTTCAAAATAAGTATATCCATTTGAGGCATCAATATAAATAAAATCAACTTTCGCATTACTCAACATTTGTAAATCACGACGAATTACCCAAGGATCTTCAGAGCGATAGTAGCCATGTTCAGGCTCCCCCCAAAAATGGAAAAGATTCATAGGACCCCAACCCGGATTGCTGGGACTTAATGGATCGGAAGGGTATTGTTTCAGTATATCCGGGATATTCCATACTTTATCTCCATGTGCACCAAGCCATGTATAATAAAATACACCAACTACTTTGTTGGTCTTTTTTGCACCGGCTTCAGCATAAGTAGTTACTGTTCGGTTCAATGCATCAGTAGCAATCCAACTATCCACATAATCCTGACTCGTGGAACTCACACTCGAAGCTGCAGGATCATTAACCCAAATACTACGTATTACCTCTTGTGCTGGAGTGTAGCTGGAATTTCCGCTTTGATTGGCAGAAATAGTAACTACACCAGGTTGCCCTGTTAATGTAACTGTATTTCCAGACAATGTGGCAGGTCCTGAAATAAACATATAAGTAACAGGTAAACCTGAAGATGCGGTAGCTGACAATGCAAATGAAGCATCTGTTATGAGTTTTTTGGCGACAATAGGGAAAGTGATAGTTTGCGGAGTCATTAAAATTCCCGTTTCTATTGCTGCATTATAAAGCTGCAAATTGGCGACTCTTTGTGCAACTGCCACTTTACCTGAGAGTTCAATTTCTCTGCTTGAAAACG
>JAAFGX010000152.1 GCA_010365115.1 Paludibacter sp. | reverse complement strand
AAAGACAAAGTAAGTCTTTGTTTTCCGGCATCATCAATCATGATGGCTCTTTCTTCTGCGCTTAAAGTGTTATACAGTTGCATGCTATAAACGGATTAAGTGTGAAAAATTATTTTTGCAAAAGTACGGAAAAGGGACTAAGTGGCAAAGTTTCTTAGTTCAAAAGTTTCTTAGTTCCAAAGTTTTTTGGAGCTATTTACTTCGTCAGTTCGCTTCGCTCGTGTCCAGCTATCCGCTATATCTCTTGTGTCCGCTAGCGCTACCGCAAGAGGATGCCGCTGCTATCTGGGCTAGAAATGAGCTAAGCCAATATGCACTAAAATAAAAAACACTGCTGAAATTCCTATTTTGGGAAGTCAGCAGTGTTTTTCAATAACCAATCGTTTACTTTGTTACTGTGTTTTTAAATGTTTCTTATCTATAAAACTCACATACAACCAAGGCATCGTTAATAGCAGTAAGAAGAAAAGAATCAAACTATATTTTTTAATTATCAATTCGGTTTTTTCTACAGCTATCCAAGTTCCTTTTTTTAATTCTAATTGAACAGTTTGCTCATTTGTGTTTTCTAAAACATATTGTGCCTTCGGGAACCCATCAACGAGCATAATCATTGCCATCTGGTTGTGAGGCATATCTTTAAACATGGTATTCTTAAAATAAAAAGCAGTAATTTTTTTAGGGATATTGAGTATTTCTACGATTAATTTTGATTCGTGACCAAGGATAATTAGTGGTTTTCCAAATTTTAAAGTGTCTTTTTCGTTGACTATAAAAAATACGTTTTTATGAAAATGATCAACAACTAATTTCTTGAAATCCTCTGGAGTTTTATATCCTTCTTTTGAATACAGATAATCTATTTCGCCTTCAAACGCTGATAGCGAAGTCGTGATTTGCAAGATGTATTTTCCGGTATCTGTTTTAGAGAGTACGGCAGTAGATAAATCAGGCTGGTGCGCATGACCGTCAAATGAGGTAATTATCATAACCAACATGAAGAACCATTGTTTTCTTATTTTATAACGCATATTCTCCATGTAAACTATTAATGAAATTGTTATTTCCTGCTGCGTCAACATGGTAATGATAACCTCTTGTTGTATCTGTATGTCCACGAGAACTATCAAGATCAGTAGCCTCTTTTCCTTCAGTATCTAGGCGTTCGTAAATTCCGTAGCCGTCCATAGTATAACCTATCATCGCAGCATGATTGTCAGTTTGAGCAATTTTTGTAGTTAAGCCTGTAGCAGCATGATAGTGGTAACCCGCAGCCAAATTAATATGTCCTCCTGCATCATCAAACGGTGCCAGAGTATAGGCAGCCAAAATTATACTTGTAGGTGCTGGTGCGTCAAACACTACTCCGTTAAAGGCTAAACCTCGCGAACTTGGTCCACTAGACATAGGGCCGTTTCCAAAAGCAATTGGAGAACTCGCTTTTTTTGGTGTTACAGGAATGTAATAGGTATGCGATAAATCGGCTACGTAGGATGGTAAGCATTCTACACAGTAGTTTCTATACTCATCGCCCACATTAGGGTTTGCGGCTTCTTGACACTCGGTTTTTGTGCTCGTTTTAGTGATTGCTCCCGTTGTAGCATCATACATCATCCAGGTATTGTCTTTGTAAAATGTGGCCATGTTTTTTACAAATTCACCATCTACATCGTATACTTTACCGCCTTCGAGCCAGATTCCTCCTTTTGAAGCATCATCAGCAATGTTAGTAGGACACCATGGTCCCATAGTATGATCAGTTGCAAGACTGTTAACTACAATTTTATAGCAATCAGCAGTCGATCCATCAGATAATGTTCTTGATTCTATCGTAATTGGCGACACTAATCCAGCAGATAAAAAATTAGCAGGAATTACATTCACTACAAATTCACCAGTCGTTTCAGTGGTTGTTATGTCCTCTTTATTGCAGGAATTTACAAAAGTAAGCAGTAGGCTCGAAAACAGATATAAAGTTGATTTAGTCATGCTGATGTTGATTTATTTGTTACTAGATATGGGTAAATGTAGTTAGTACTACAAACTCATTCTAGAACAATCAGCCAACAGCCTTAAGTTTTAAGTCAACGTGCTATATTAAATTGTTTTGCTTTTTTATTAGCAATACTAAGTGGCTTAAAATCCACCTATTTTCGATTAGAAACTACATTTTCAGTGAGTATTTTTGAAGCTTCTTTTAATTTACCTTGTTCGTATAAAGCGGGTAAATCTTTCAAAGGAGTTTTTACCGGCGCTTCATAATTGATGTAATCCTGAAAAGTTACATCAGCAACTACTCGGGTGTTAAATGCAGCTCTAAAACGAACACCGCCATCATTAACTTGGTAATTGTATGCGAAGTAATCCATTAAGTGTGTTTCTTTATTGATCCAATATTGGTATTGGTCATCAAAATCTTTTCCGCCGCCATCTTGACCAAAAGTTACCTCGATTACATCGTACTTTTTGCCTTTAATAGTTGTTTCTTCTACATACTTTTTATTTACAGAAGCGTCTTGAAGTTTGTGAGGAAGCGTTGCAAAATAAATAACAGAATTCAATGATTCTCCGTATTTTCCTGCATCTGCTGCGCTTAAAGATTGTAATTCACTGTTGATAGTTCTTTCAAATTTATCAGAAGTCATGACATCTTTAATCAGCGAATCTCCTTTTTGAATTTCAGAAGAGTAAGTGTAAGTAGCTTCGCCGTTCTGAAAACGATATTTTTTACCTCTAAATTCAAAAGAATAATCGGCATCATTATACAATTTTCCGCCGTGGGCTTCGATGGCGCGATTAACTATAGAATCTGCTTTTGAGATTGGTTTTTCGGTTGTAATAGTGTCGTTTTTTACATCTTTGCTTTCTTTTTTATTGTTACAAGACAATAAAATCGCTGCAGTAAAACAAAGTAGGATTAGATTTTTTTTCATTTTTTAAAATTATTACATTTTACAAGGAACAACAAAACAAGTCTCCGTTTTATTACATTTTTAACTTAACCATTTTTCCCCTTATAACTTTGTCCTAACTACAATAAAGCATTTTGTGATAGCTACTATTTGTTAATATGGAGGCGTTTTACTTTTTCTTTTCTTCGTCAACAATTAGTTTTAGCGAATTGATATAATCCGTATCAAATTCGATTACTCGTATTTTGTTTGGCTTAAAACTCATTTCACCTTCAAACTCCCCTTCAGATCCCAAAAAGTCGATTACGACTTCTTCCTCATCCATTTCTATCAGTTTACCCAGATAAACTGCTTTATCCGACTTAGTCGCAATTTGGAAAATCTCATATTTTTGTGCTAAAAAATAGATAATTGCAGTTATATCTGTAAGCGGAATTATTTCGGCGGCACTTGTTTTTAATCCTTTGAGTTTAATTACTCTTTCGGTAAATTCATGATCCTTGTCTTGAATAATTGCCTTTACATTTTTGTTTCGCAATATCGTATAACCATCAATTATAAAATCGACAGGATTATTTTTAATTAAGATCCAATCTTCAGTCCAATCAATAAGAAAGCCACTAAAAATTTCTTTTTTGTCGTCAAATTCTATTGTAATTAATTGTCGTAAGTATTTGTCCATGCTGTTTTTTTTAATTTTCGAAAGCAGTGTAGTTACTATCAATCCATATTTGAATCGTCACGATAAAAGTCCCTTGCTAATTTATAACTACAAAGATAGCGCAGATTTTTATTCTGTGCTCGCACAGATTGCTAAGTATTTAACTGGTATATAAATCTATTTTAGGACGAGACATTATGGTGTAATCATCGAAATGCCAATTCTTTCCCCTTCTTTGACAGAAGTTTCATAACCTTTTAAAGTATTACTTAATAAATCGTCATCAATGCTAATTTTATTTTTTTCGAATAACAGCACCACCGTGGATCCCCCAAATTTGAAATATCCTTTCTCGTCACCTTTTTTTACAAAATCTCCAGAATAGGTTTGTACCATACTCCCCACCATAGTAGCGCCTACTTCGGCCATGATAACTTCTCCAAACACAGGGTTTGTAACGGTCGTATATTCCCTTTTGTTCAGGCAGAATATTTCGGTCATTTTGCGCAAAGCAAGTGGGTTAACTGAATAATAATCACCTTCAATCTTAGTGTTAGATGATACACTTCCGCTAAGGGGAAAATGGTAACGGTGGTAATCGGCAGGGGCAAGCCGGATTATCACCAAGCTGCCATCACTGTATTTTTTGGCAAGTTCGGCATTATTTAAAAAGGATAAAATATCAAAGCGATAGCCTTTTACGATAAAATCGCTGTTGCTAATATCGGCATAGGCCAATATTTTTCCATCGGCAGGCGACACCGTACTAGTTGCGGTCGTATCGATTGGTCTGGCTTTATTTTTTATTTTTCGGGTAAAGAAATCGTTGAATGAGTGGTACTCCTGTTTTTCAAAGACGTTCATGTCGATATCAAATTCTTCAATAAAGGGTTGTATTTTCTTAGTCGATGAAGGTCGATCCATCATATCGCCATAAATAGACGAAACGAATTTTCTTTTCACTAGAGTCCATAATGTTGCTTCGCCCACGGGATTGTTGTACAGCCAAACCAACCACTTTTCAGCAGCCACTTTTTCTGTTTTTAACTCTCCACTTTCCCTATCGTAATAGTGTATTGGAGCTTGTTCTGGCAACGGATAAAAAGCCAGTATTGCAATGATGGCAAGCAATAGCAAAATAACGCCCCAGGTTTTTTTAGTTTTTGTAATTTTCATGTTTGCCTTTCCTTTTTATTTCTTGCCGTTATGCAGCAAAAATTTCACTGTCATTGTTTCGTTCTCGTTGTTCCGCGTGCGTAATGACGGGCAAGTTCTTTACGAGGGTCTAAATATAGATATATACTTTTTAAAAGTATATTTTTTGTGAATTACTGTTGAGGAAAAATCGAATTCGATTCGCAAAAATTCACACCCAAACTCCACCATGTTTGTCATTCCGTAGGAATCTCAAATACTATTAATCGGTCATCATAGGAAAATGTGTGATAGTAATTTATGAGGTTGTCAATTGGTATGGTAGCTTTAAAAGCTTAATATGGCCTTTATATTGATGCAAGTAGCTCTTTTTTCTAACTTTAAATGAAAAACAAATAGTTTGCAAAATGAAAACTTTAGTATATCTTTGTCAAATGAAAATTCTTGTAAAGAAAACAATTTTGTATTACATCGAAAGATATCCAGTTGCTAAAATGCAATTGTTGATTTGGTATAATGAATTTACAAAATTAGATTTCAAGAATTTCAATGAACTTAAAAGAGTGTACGGAAATGCAAGTATTATAAGTAATGATAGAGTTGTTTTTAATATAAAGGGAAATGATTTTCGGTTAGTGGTTTCAATAAATTTTTCGCAAGCAGCTTGTTACGTGATTTGGTTTGGAACTCATAATGAGTATGATAAAATTAATGTGGAAACTGTTGCTTTTGACACAGCAATTTTGAACTTCAAAAAAAAATAGCTATGAATTGGAAAGTATTAAAAACAGAAGAAGATTACAATAAAGCTTCAATGCGATTGATGGAGCTATTTCACGCAAAAGAAAACACCACAGAAGGTGATGAGCTCGATTTGCTTTTAGTTTTAGTTAAAGATTATGATGATAAACATTATGACTTACCAGAACTTGACGCTTTAGAAGTGATCAAGTATAAAATGGAGGAAATGGGAATTAAGGCCAAAGATCTCGAAGCAATAATTGGGAGCAAAGGACATGTTTCAGCAATTCTTTCTGGAAAGCGTGAAATCACCTTAAAAATGGCTCAGAAGCTAAAAAACTATTTCAGTATTCCTGCTGAAGTGTTTTTACATTCGGCTTAAAATTGTTTTTCCTTTAAATATTGATTACAATTAGTTGAAAATTGCTCTTGAAACTTGCAAACAAACTCCACCACGTTTGTCATTCCGTAGGAATCTCAACTACTATAATTCTGTCATCATAGTAAAATGCGTGATAGTAATTTAATGTGTGTTAGTTGGTTTGGGTACGAAGTCAGGAGACTTCGCACAGCGGGGGTCAAATCGGTTTTTCAATTGTTGTTAAAAAAGATATATCTTTATGGCTAAAACTTTCACATACATGCCAGCAGAAATAAAAGATGTTGTTTTAAATATTGAGATTAAAAACATCGAACCCTTAGAATTAACGGAACTTACAAAGTCTTTAATTGCAGTTTCAAATCAGTACAATAGACATTCTGAAAAAAACGGATTTTCTGAAAGTGAAAGAAATGCAAAACTTTATGTTAAGAAAATTGAAACGGGAAGTGTTCTTTTAGATTTGGTTGAGTTCGGGTCTGTCGCTGTAATCCCTTTTATAGAAGGCACAAACACTATAGTTAGTTTTGCACAATTCTTAAAAGATTCTGTGGGTTTCTTTTTAGAAAAGAAAGGGGATAAACCAGAACTTTCTGTTCAAGATTGCAAAGAATTAAGTCAAATTGTTAATCCAATTGCAAATGACAATAGTTCTCAATTTAATGTAAATGTTACAATTAATGGAAATGTAACGAATTATGTAAGTATAGATTCTAATCAATCCAATGAACTACAAAATATTTTAAAAAACGAGATTAAAGAAAAACAAGAATTAAAGAATGGAGACATTATTGAAAATGCTTTAATGGTATTTTCTCAAACTAAAAACCAAGTTTCGGGAAAAGGAGGAAATAAAGTAATAATTGACGATGCTATTCCTGGAAAAGCTATAAATGTTATAATACCTGATAAGAAAATGAAAAAAGAAATGATTAAAGGAGAATATAATCCTAATAATTTCGCATTTCAAGTTGATATAAAAGTTAAAACTTCAGATAGTAAGATAATAGCTTACGAGGTTTTGAAATTCCATGAAAAATTTCCTTTAGAAACAGATTCTTAAACTGTTTGCTATCTTGTATATATCTTAATAAATACACACCTTTTTCGTGCTAAATGTTATATAAGTTAAAGCAATCTATCCTATTAATTTTGAAGTATATTTATTGTAACCCAGAGCATTTCTAGCCCAGATAGCAGTGGAAATCCTTTTTTATCCGCTTTTTAGCGGGAAAAAAGATTGTAACGAATAGCTGGAAATAGCTCCAAATAAAACACCAATCTGCGGCCTAGTTTTAAATTTTAGTCAGAACGCTATTCTTTAATAAGTATTTTATAATTTTGCAGCCTGATTTCGGGAGAGGAATTCCGTTATCTCTTTTACTTCGTGCGCAATAAGCAAATTGGAATTTTTGGTTTTACCAAAAGCGATAATGCTCATTACAAATGATGCCTAACAACAATGATTAAGAAGGAATAATATGAAAAAGAAAGTTGAAATTCTTGCACCTGCAAAAAATTTGGTTCAAGGAATTGCTGCTATAAATGCTGGTGCAGATGCTGTGTATATTGGCGCGCCATTGTTTGGTGCACGAACGAATGCAACGAATTCTGTGGAAGATATTGCCGAATTGGTGAAATATGCCCATTTGTTTAAGGCTCAGGTTTTTGTC
>JAAFGX010000028.1 GCA_010365115.1 Paludibacter sp. | reverse complement strand
GAACAGAAATGCCACTGGTTGCATTAAAAGTATAAAATGCCCAGCCACCGCCGGTATTGCTATCATAATTGCCGGTTTTGGTGCGATACCAGATTGTTGGTTCTACTTTTGATGCATTAGCTGTTACAAAGGCAGTATTCCATGTCAAATTTGATGGATAAGGATTACCTATCAGGTTAAATCCTGCATCTTGCATTGATAAAGTGATATTGGTATTACCGGTATTCAACTTCGTACTAGTACTACCAGCGGTACTAGTAAAACTTAAGGTTGCCAATTCTGCACTCGGCAAAGCTACATAACCAGTGCCCATAGCAAAACTTGCATTGGTAGCCACATTTTCCCAATAAGCCGATTCGTTAGTACCCAGTGGATCATGAGCGTTATTCCCCGGCTCGTCATATTTATAATACGTAAAACCTGCTGGTGCAAGTGCAGTATTTACAGGACTGGATACATACCAGTTACGGGTAGTGCCCAAGTATTGTTCCACAGTGGCGGTGCCGGTTACGTTCAGTGTTCCACCATTGTCCCAAAAAGTAGCCGTGCCATTGGGAGCATCACTTTTTAGGAGGAGGTTTCCATATACGGCGAACGTACCACTTGCAAGCGTGCCTTTTTTACCGGCATTAATGGTGAGGTTATTACATGAACCAGCACCTATATTATCGCTATTGCCTGCTAAAACAACATCAGAATAGCGATCTGCCGCAGGTCGCAAGGTAAGCGTTCCGGAATTATTTACGTTTCCACCTACGGTAATTGTATTGGTGGCAGCAACATCGTTTAACGTTAAGATAGTACCGTTGTCAATAGTTAAATCTCCATTGATGCTAAAGCTATCATTATTAGTCGACAATTTTTTTGTATTTCCTCCTCCAATAGACAAGTGCCAATAATTTGTATTTTTTACATATTGCTTACTAGTACGTACATATTTTACTGTATTGCCCTCAGCTGTTGCGTCAAAGACTCCTTGTGTCGACATAGGAACATCTGTATCAGAGTTTGGATAATATTCAAGGGTAGAATTTGCAGCATTAATCCATTTCGAATCTCCAGCTGTTCCGTTGATTGTATTAGCAGTTTTTACATATCCTTTATTGGTTAGGGTTACTCCGGCAGGAATAACAATTGGATGCGTAAAGGGAATTGGATTTGTTCCTGCCAAATCCTGACTAACAGAGAAATTCGCATTTCCAGTGGAAAATGTACCATTGTTTTCAAGACCTCCTTTAAATTCTTGCGAAATGCCGTTATTATTACTCCACGAGCTCCAATTTCCAGAAGGATATACGGTTACTTTTCCTACAAAAATATTATTGCCACTTCCATTTTGGTCGTAATAAATACCCTGAATATCAAATGATCCATTAATATTTAGAAAAGCAGTTCCTTTATTATCATCATAAAGCCGACCTGACGAAGCAATAGTCAGGTTATTACAGGTTCTGAGTGCCTCTTTAATATTGACGTTATTTAATATCACCACGTTATCGGTAGCCAAAGGTTGAGTACTTCCGTTCCATGTGTTATTCGAATTCCAAACGCCATCGGCTACTGAATACCTTGTCCCTGCAGGTGGTGCCGTAAACGAACCTGTAGAGGCGGCAGTCCATTGTCCATTCAGATTAGTGCCAAACAGGTTTATTCTGTTGTTGGCAGTAGTAACACTTCCTCCGGTTGTCCAACTTGAGCTGTTGTATACTCCTGTTGTATTAATATTACTTTCAGTGCCGGTTATATCGGTATCAGCATAGCCGAGATATCCGGCTAACCCGGATGTTGTAGTAAAGCCACTTGTGTTAATACTCCATTGGCAGTTGATATAGTCGGTACTTGATACAAAAGGTTTTCCTGCAATTGCTTTTACGGTGATGTATGCTCCCGTAGCAACATCTGCCCCTAAATTGCTAATAACCAAGGGCGAATAAGCTGTTTCGGTACCAACCGGATAAGTAGTTTGAAATGCTGAAGCTGTATTTGATTTGAAAATTAACGAACCAGTACCGCCAGAACTTTTAATGGTTTGAATCATATTGGTTACGCTATATGGATTACTCGCACCTGGAACGATATTTCCACCATCGTTAATTTGCAATCTTTTACTCTCTAACTTAATAATGGCGCCATCCATGGTGAGTGTTCCTTGCACCGTCATTTCTGTTGATGTGTTCCCAAACGAGGGTGCTTTAACACCACCTCCACCTACAACTAAGTTACCATATACGCCATCGAACGGGGTTTCTCTACTAAACATATTTTGGTCACCATTGTAGATATATTTTACGGTACTGCTAGCATTGAAATACACAGCCCCTTTGTTAGTGGTCACAGGTCCATTCAGTACCAATGTACCTCCAACACCCACATTTAGCATTTTAGTCTCAGGAGAATTATTGTTAGCCATATCCATCTGTCCATTTACGGTAACTGTACCAGAACTTATATCCACTGTACTAATTTTGGAAGTGGTACCATTTATTGTTAAGCCACCACAGTTAACTACACCAGTTCCCACATCCAATAAGTCGGTAGTAGTGTTGCCCAAAGAAATACTTCCTGTTGTTGTAAGTGTAAAACCAGCTAATGTTATGGTTGCATTTCCTGAACCAGTTTTAGGAAAAGTAATGGTTTTACAATCGGCATCGGCGGTTAAGGTAATTATTGAGCCGGCAACCAAAATTACATCATCGGCAGAAGTGGGTACACCACCAGCCCAAGTAAGAGGGTCGTTCCAGTTTCCAGTCACCGCATTCGAAGTAATGGTTGCGGCAAACAGTGCGGCTGATACACACACCGCCATAAAGGTAAAAAGTAGTTTTTTCATAAGATGTTAAATTAGAGTGAATTAATAAAAATAGTTGTGGTAATAAAAATACTGAAATTTTGTACAGTATTATATTATGACGAAAGAAAAAGTGGAATCCCTTAAAGGAGTATGAAAAAAAATTCCGAAGGGATTAATTAGTTCTACTACCAAATTAAGAATAAGAAAGATTTTAACCACAAAAGAGACACAAAAGATTCACATAAGCTTTGTATCAATTGATAGTTTCACTTAAAGTGAAGCTAGCAATTCAATTTTTACCTAATTTTAGTTTAATAATTGCACAAATTTAATTCAAGTTCTTCTTTTGTGTTTAATTTTGTTTCCTTTTGTGGTTCAACTCTTATTTTAGTAAAGTAGAATTAGAGACCGTTGAAAAACTCCAGAGGAGTTTTTCGTGCATAACTTGTCCCGCTCAGCGGGAGTTGACCACGCTGTGGTCTAAATATATCATTATTTGTCAACTAATCTAACTACAGTACTTGACACATTATCCGAGTTAGTTCCAACCATTATTTTAAATTCACCCGGTTCAATCGTCCAGTTACCTTCTGAGGAATAAAATCCAAGTTCATTAGCCGTCAATTTGAATTTGACTATTTTTTCTTCCCCTTGTTTCAACGCGACTTTCTGGTATCCTTTCAATTCTTTAATCGGACGAACGAGCGAAGCCACAGGGTCTTGAATGTATAACTGAACAATTTCCAGACCATCTAATTTTCCAATATTTTTTAGATTCACCTTTACAATAATAGTATCGGATTTGCTAAATGTAGTTCGGTTTACGCCAACATTTGAATAGGCAAATTGCGTATAACTCAAGCCATAGCCAAATGGATAAAGTGGTTGGTTAGGGATATCGCGATACCGAGAAAACCAATCGCCACCTTGCACTTCAGGTAATGGACGACCCGTATTAAAATGATTATAATAAACAGGGATCTGACCTTCGTCGACCGGAAAACTCATCACCGTTTTTGCAGAAGGATTTACAAGTCCTGAAACAACATCAGCCACCGCATTACCAGTTTCGGAGCCAAGCACCCAACATTGAAGTAGTACGTTGCTAATATCTTGAATTTGGGTTAAAACCATCGGTCTGCCACTGCTGATAAGTGCTACAATGGGTTTACCCGTTTTTTTTAATGCCTTCAACAGTTCGAGTTGTCCAGCTGGAATTTTTATGTTTGCCAACGAACGATCTTCGCCCGATAAAGCACCTGACAACCCTATATTCACGAGCAATACATCTGCATTTTTTGCAGCTTCCAACGCCCTGTTTATTAACGAATCAGTGGTTGTTGCATCAGCTTTATATCCATCGCTGTATATCAGATTTGGAAATTTAGTACTTAATCCTTCAAGTATAGAAACAGCTTGTTGATACTCACCTTTGGCAGTCCAAAAGTCAAACATATCAACTTTACTTTTCGCATAATAACCTATTAAAGCCACTTTTGTTGTTGGTTTTAATGGTAAAATATTGTTCTCATTTTTCAACAATATAATACTGTTTCCAGCCGATTTTCGAGCAACTGCCCTGTTTTGCATGGAGAATAATTCGTTTTTTTCTCTTTGCTCATCACAGTAACGATAGGGTTGCTCGAACAATCCGAGTTTAAATTTATAATACAGTATTTTAGAAACAGCTTCATCAACCTGTGCCATTGATATTTTGCCTTCAGCAACCAATTCGGGCAAATACTTGATGGTGGTTTGGCTGCTCATTTCTACCATTCCACCACCGTTCATAGCTTTTTCTAAACAATCTTTTTCATCTGAGGCGTATCCGTGAAATATCATTTCGGAATAGGTATTCCAGTCGCTGATTGTAAATCCTTTAAAGCCAAGTTTATGTTTCAATACATCAACATTTAAATACTTATTTGCCGTAGCAGGCACACCCTCGAAAACATTGAACGAATTCATTACCGTAGCAGCTCCTGCATCAATACCAGCTTTGTAGGGTGGAAGGTATTTGTTCCAAAGTGCATATCGGGAAATGTCGACATGATTGTATTCACGCCCAGCTTCAACAGCTCCATAAGCAGCAAAATGCTTTACACAGGCCATTATATGTTTTCCATCCGTCAAATCGCCCTGAAAACCTCTTACTCGTGCAGCTGCAATTAATGCACCCAAAAACGGATCTTCGCCTGCACCCTCCATTACACGTCCCCAACGTGGGTCGGCACTAATGTCGCACATGGGAGCAAACGTCCAATGTATGCCTGCGGAACTGGCTTCAGCGGCTGCTACTCGTTGATTATTTTCGATTTCTTCTAAATCCCAGCTACAAGCCTCAGCTAAGGGAATTGGGAATATAGTTTTGTATCCGTGAATTACATCCAATGCAAAAAGTAAGGGAATGCCCAAACGCGTTTCTTCGACAGCAATTTTTTGAACATCATAGGTGTTTTTCGAGCCAGTAAGATTCAAAAAAGAACCTATTTCGCCATTGCGAATCTGTTCAATTTTTTTTACATCTCCTTCATCTTTTGTACTTGGTCCCGTAAGACTTCCGGAACTTATTTGATTCAGTTGTCCCGCTTTTTCCTCAATTGTCATTCTACTTATTAAATCGGCAATGCGTTCTGAAATAGCAAGCCTTGGGTTTTTATACGCAGGGACTTCTTTTACTGATTTTGATGATTTAGTTGCTTTTGTGCTTTTTTGAGCACTTACTAACACACAAAATATCAATAAAACAATTGCTAAATTTAATCTTTTCATGAATTTTAATAGATTTAATAATTTAAATATGTAGAACTTACTTCCAGACTGTTACGCCTCCAGGCATTACTGATTTATCGCCAAATACTATCTCTTTTCCATTTGGAACTGGCAACTCAAACTGTTTAGAACCGTAATTTACAGCTACCCAATAGCCATTGCGCCATTCAACAAAAACATAATCGGGCAAATGCAATATTTGAGCACCCGATTGTAAATAAAATTTCCGAAGTAGTGCATTTTCAAATTCTCCCTCAGTTGAAACCACTCCCACATACAATACACTTCCTTTCCCTAATTTGTGATTTACAGCTGCTGCTTTACCAGTGTAAAAATTATCGGTGTGAGTTGACCAAACTTCAGTATGTTGAGTTGGCGTGATCACATCGCCCCAAACATTCCAACCGTACTTTTTATCCGCAAATTCAACTGTGGAAGTCTTGGTTGGAGGTAATTGATCAAAGAAATCTATTTTTGCTCCTATTAAATCCCAAATAGGTTGTTGTAACAAAGTTTCCCATAAATGACCGTTCTTGTCTTTCATTCCTGTGCGTGTTGTCAGTACCAAATGACCGCCATCGGCTACATACTTTGTCCATTTATCAATCAACTTTTTGTCTACCATTTCGTAGGCAGGAGCTACCATAAAAGGATATTTTTGCACATCAAAATTGTCGGTTTCCTGAATAAAAGTAACCGGACAACCCATAGATTTAAGACATTGATAATAGCTGTAATAATGCGCCCATGTATTCCATGAATTCGTGCCTTTTGTGTCTTCTAAAGCAAGTAGGTTTTCTTGTTTCCACAAAAATGCAGTAGTGCGAGTTTGTATCTCGTGAGGGGTTTCTATCGTTTGAGAATTGTCAATTTTCAATTTTCCAATTTCTGCAATAGCTTGAACAAATTCTTTTCCACCAGGCGAAACAGTTAGTCCGTCGGGTTCAACTATTCCTTTGTGGAACTGCTCACCACCAAAAAGTGGTTGACGAAAACGATAAGTGCAAACAAATTTTTCGCCCAATCCAAAACAGTGCCAAATCCACATCCGAACAGCGCCCGGAAGTGGCTGCGAGTTCCATTGACCCCAATTTATTTGTCCGGGTTGAAGTTCCATGATACCCGTAAATCCCTTTATTGAACGTGCCATTTCACCTGAAAATGAAAGTTCCATACCACTTCCAAGTCGATAAGCCATTTCTCCTTTATCAGTATTCAAAAATGTACTTAACAAATACATGGTATGTGATGCAAAATCGAGGTCTTTCTGATTGCGGAATAAATCGACTGATGGAAGAAATTTATAATAGGCGAAATTAGTAGTTACCCATTGGTCTTTTGAAACGCTATTTCGTAAAATTGTTGTTTGAAATCGCACAGCTTCGGCAAGTGCATCGGCAGTATAGCGTTTAAAATCGAGCAATGCATGCTGATTGCCTGCGTGTTCATTTTTATTTGGAATGAAAATTTGGTTGAAATTATTATACGTAAAACTCCAAAAAGATGCCCCCCAGCTTTGGTTCAACTTTTCAATGCTTTGGTATTTTGTTTTTAACCATTTTCTGAATGCATTTTGCGAAAAATCCGAATAATCGTAAAGTCCTTCGAAATGTGGCTCATTATCAATTTGCCAACCAGCCACAATCGGATTATTACCATATCGTTCAGCCATTTTAGTAACTAAACGGTTGATATATTTTTGATAAATCGGATTTGAACCATTACAATTCAGTCGCATACCATGTTTTACCTTGAATCCGCTTTCCAATTTAATCAGAATTTCGGGATGTTTGGAAGTGAGCCATGCAGGTGGTGTTGCAGAGGGAGTGCAAAGCACTACTTTTAACCCATATTTTCCAGCTAATGAGATATTTTTATCCAGCCAACTGAAATCAAAATTGCCATCCTTTGGTTCTAATCGAGACCAGGCAAACTCGGCAAAATGAGTAAACTCGAAACCCAAGTCGGACATGTGTTTTAAGTCTCTATCCCATTGATTTTCATCCCATTGTTCAGGATAGTAATAAGCACCAATAGGCATTGAAAATTTTCCGAGGTTTAAATCTTGGGAGAATGATTGACCTTTAAAAGGAAACAGTATGAAAAGTAAAACCAATAAAAATAAATGTTTCATAGGAGTCTTTGAAGTGATTTATATAATTCTCAGACGCAATAAAAAGGCTTTCTCCTTAAAAAAACTCGTTAAATTAACTTACAGGAACTAACTTATTTTTAAAAATAATTCCATAATGTACCTATGTCTTTTATTAATCTATGGTTAACTTGAAAGTTTTCGCTTTCATGCATTCATTTCGATTTTTTAGTTAGTTGTAGCATGGAACTTTAATTTCTGATTTTGAAACATTTTCTTTTGTTTCAATCCTTCTAGACGCATTTTGAGTCTTGTTTTTGATTAACTCAATATTTTTCGTTGATTTTCCTGAAAAACTGAACATATAATCGGTTCGTTTTAACGCTTCATAATCGTTGATAACACCATCAGTGCAATTATCAAAAGCAAAAGCAGAACCGGTAATTTGTGCTTGTTTGCCCTTCAAACCCTCCAACTTGAATTGATTTACTGTATTGAAAACAAATGCATTATTCCATTTTTTTTCAACCTGAACGGAATCCCAACTAAGTGCTACATTTTCCATTGAAAGGCTATCCACAAAACGTGCTTCAAAGCCCGAAGTAGCTCGTTTGTCTTTCAAACTTTCAGCCTTCATTTCAAGTTTTACATTCTTAAAACGTATAATTTCGATTGGTTTAAAAGCTAAATTTTCTTTGAGATTGTCCTGAAATCCTTCAATTATTGACGTTCCTTGTCCGGTTGCCTTAATATTAGAAAATGATATATTCTTAATCGAACCTAAACGCGAAGTCGGGTTTCGTTTTTGCAACGTAATCCATATTGGATCGCCGTTTCCCCACCAGTTGAAATGCTTCCGGTTACATTCAACTGTGATATTACTGAATTCCACATTGCTGACATTCCCTCCATCACGAATAACAATGCTCATTCCTCGGTTTGAATCTGAAATCACACAATTATTGAAAACTATATTCTTAAAATCACCGTGCGATTCTGTTCCGATTTTTAATGCTGTTGAGGTCGATGTTAAAGTACAATTTGAAACCGAAATATTTTCACAGTTTTCGAATTTATCATTTAATAAGGTGGATTTCAGACAAATTGCATCATCGCCTGTTTGAACGTTACAATTTGAAATCTCAACATTTTTGCAACCATCAATGTCAATCCCATCAGAATTTACTCCGGTTTTCAAATCAGAACGTACTTTTACACCAGAAATGCTAACATACTGGCACCGTCCCAAGTGCAAATTCCAATCGGGCGAATTTTTTATGGTAACATCTTTAAATACAATGTTTTTTGAGAACATAATGTAAACGAGTCGTACTTTCGGATCTTTTTGATAAGCCCGTTCCATTGGAACTCCTGCTTGTCTGGCAATTTCAGTCTCTTTTGCAATAAACTTGTCAACTTCAATCAACGATGACCAAATTTGCTCCGCTTGTCCATCAATTGTTCCAAGTCCGGTAATGGAAATGTTTTGTGCATTTTCGGCACTTAAAAAGGTCGTTTTAAAAACAGTATTAGCCTGTGCATCTGCTTTATAATTTGGATCAATCGGGTAGTCTTCCATTCTCCTTGAAGCATAAAGTATAGCACCCGATTCAAGATTGAGGTTTACATTGCTTTTCAAAACTATTGGACCTGAAAGGTAACTTCCGGCAGGAAAAAACACCGTTCCTCCTCCGTTTTTACTACATTCGTCAATTGTTTTTTGAATTATTGTCGTGACGTATTGTTCTTTAACTCCGGTTGCACCTTGTTTTTTTATATCATAAAAACCGTTATGTTGCGAAAAGAGGGAAAATACCGAAATCAATAGGCAGAAAAAAATAAATGTACTTCGTTTCATAGTTATGTTTTAATCGATATCTAATTCTTAATAATTTTCCTGGTTATTTTTTCGCCGTTTTTCAGATGAATAACAATGAAATAAATTCCTTTGGTCAAATCAGCTATTTGAATGACTTTTGAATCGGTGACTGACTTAACAAGCTCGCCTATTGAAGTATAAATCTGGACTGACTCAACATCCTCCTTACATTGAATATATACCAGCTCTTTGGCCGGATTTGGATGAATTTGAATTTCAGAATTTGAATCGTTGAAAGAATGTTCATCAATGCCGTTTGTACTAGTGACTTCATAAGTAACTTCGGCTGTAATTGGATTAATAGTTGTTCTAGCTCCGAAATTCTGAGTTTTCAAGGTCATAATACCACTTCCCCAGCCCTGATTTAATACATCATAGCCATAAACTGTTTTGTAGCTGTCCCAAGTTTGATAATCAATTAAACTATCATCGCCCCAAACTTTGGGATAAGTTCCTGCCGGAGTATAAGGATTAGGATTAGGTGTGTCATAAGTATACGGAATCATCATAAATGAATTAGGTGTAACAAATTGCAATTTTATTTTATTCTGTCTTCCACCAAGGTATTCATAAGTTGAATCGTCAATTTTGGTAATTGTTTTAGAGCTTAAAGAGGTTACAAAATCTGCAAAAGAATTATAATCTGTACTTGTTCCTACTTCTGTCACAACGCTTCCCATTGTTCCTGCCGGCCATGAAAAACTGAGTTTCGAAAAATCTGTACTTTCGCTAAAATTTTTAGTAATAGATGTATTTGGTGCAGGAAATGGTTTCAACGCTATATAAACATTATTTCCCATATTCAGGTATAAATCGTTTCCATTCCATTTGTAATATTGAACATCGAAAAATGAGCTTTCACCGGTTGTTGCCAGTTGAGATAAAGAATCGGGAATCACGAACCAAATCTGGTTGGAACTTGCCGAAGGATTTTTTACAATTTGCATCATCATATTCCGGTATTGACCGATTTCGTGATAGGGCGAGCGACCTGCAGTTGCACTCATTCCTCCACCATTTCCACACAGCATTCTCGCTCCGCGGTGTTGACCTTTAACTGCCAATCGCCACAAACCTTGTTCTGAATATGTTCCGATTGAGCCATCTGGTCTTCCCACAACTGCGCTCGATAATGTAACGTTTTTATCTATCCAAATGGTTTCAAATTCGAAACGACGACCTAAGCCCGTTCCATTCCATGCATTATATGGAAATTCGCCTTTGACAGTTCCGTCATTGTTGAAATATTGTCCTTTGTCCAAATGGTAAAATGGTTTTGCACTTTGAATTTCAACAGGTAATGGAAATTTTCGTTGTGCAAGATCAATGACAATTGTAGGTGGTCTATAATCCGAACTTAACATAAAACCAATTTCCATTTTACCAGGATCTTGTGTATCCCATATACTTGGACTAAATGTTGGATAATGGTCGGTGTCAGCAAAAAACGGTATCGTATATTGATAAATCGAACCGTGAAACGGCACAAATGCTGTGGCTTTTGCACGCGCATCGGCTGCCGCCTGAAATCCATCCTGATAATGAATGGCAGCTTCAACCATCATCCAGTCAAGACAAGCTTTTGCTTTCTTTTTCATAACCAAACCATTTGGATCACCACATTTGTCAGCATTTTCATAAAGTGTCAGCAGAGGACTTAATGTATGTCCAAAATAACTATTGGAGTTCCATTCTATTCGACCTGAATTATACAACGCACGGGTTAAATTATTTACAAATCCATCGAAGTAACTAATTAAATTTACACTTGATGGTCTTATTTCGCTTATAATTGGGCTCGAAAGCCCTGTATGTAAGGCTATTGGAAGCAAGCTCATATCCATTTTAGTCATATCCATCACTTTCCCATTAACCGTTTTATTGTGGAGTTCGTGTGCAAAAAGGTAACCTGTACAACGCATCATCCAATGGAAATTTTCAGAATTAAATTCTTTACCTCCACCGGCATTATAACCGCAACAAGCATCGAAAACGTGATCCTGTCGGATTAGATAATTCCACATTCTATTAACATCCTGATAAATAGCTTGAACTTGCGTAGGATCATATTTAGAAATGCTGTCTTTCCAATGAAAATAATACATGGCATAACCTGCACAACTAAATGGTTTATAAAAAGATCCGACATTAGCACCATTTATCATCTGTCTCCCAACAGAAATTAATGAAGCCATCGTTGAAGGTTTATTATTTGTGGCAGACCATCCCAATTTTGCAAGGAAACTCGGCCATTCCGATTTACCACCATCAGCTATGTTACTGTTAGGGTTAGGCACATAATTAGGAATGCGTGTCCCCCACATTTGATTTAAGCGTTGCTGAAATTCGTTTTCCCAAATAGCATCCGGACGTGGTAAATCGACTACGGGAGTATTTATCTGACTTTTAGCAATTAAAATGGCAAAAAACAATAAAATAAAAGTAATTCTGGATTTAGACATTGATAATTGTTGTTTTAAGATTTTAAAAGTTTTACCTTGTTCATATTTGTTAACGTAAGTAGATATATTTCTTTTGATGAGTTCAGGACAAATGCACATCATGTTGATTAATCATTATTTTTACTATCAGCATCAATTGGCAATCCCTGGAAGTTAACTTTATTGTGTGGAGCTGATCCAGTTTCGTCCAAAACATATCCCCATTTTTTTACATAGTCCATATCTGGTAAAAATTTATCATTGGTTTTATCGAGTAATGATTTTAATTTTGTTTCCAAATCCTGCCAAATTTTCTGATATTTACTTTCATTGACCAGATTTTTCAACTGGAATGGATCTTTTTGATTTTTCGAACAATAACCACGGGCGATTCAAATCTTTCACGTAAGTGTATTCTTTGGTTCTTATACTGCGATATTCTTTTCCGTCTATCTGTCTTGGCCATTGTCCAAATGACTGATAGATTTCAGCCTCTATTAATCTATTTCTTGATTAATTTAACTTGTTTTATGTTGTTATCAATTTCCACAGACAAAATGTAAGCACCTTTTTCAAAATCTTTAAAATCAATACGGACTATTGAAGCCTGTGGATATTTATATTGATAAACAACTCCTCCCGAAAGATTATATAGAGTGACGGTTGCCATATGATTGGAACTACCCGGAATTTCCAAAGAGATAAAATCAGAAGTCGGATTTGGATAAATTTTCAACAATTTACCATCGGAATTTATCAAATTAATAGCATTCACTCCTTTTACAAAGTCGGTTGTCAAAATTTTTTCTATTTGATTTTTCGAAAAGTTTACAAAGTAGGTTTTCGAAACACCACCATAATTAATATCAATTTGATAATCACCAAAATAGCCATTATAATTTAAGCCCCCATTACTTGACGCTTGTCCATTATATTCGGTTGTCCATGTCTGCTTTACAAGTTTATAAATAGTATCTCTGGAAGGTCTAGCTGTCATATCGGAATTGAAAATTCCGGCATTAGGTCGCCAACCATCCTTTAAACCCCAAATTAGAAATCCATTATAAGCAGGATGTGAAAAAACCAATCGCATTATTTTACCATAGTCTTCAGCCTGTTTCACTCTGTTGGCTGCATTATCTGTCCCAAAAATTCGATTGTAATCCATGTCAAACTCAGTGATTTTGAGTGGTAAACCAATTTCAGCTAAATAATCAGATTTCTGTTTCACTTCGAGCCAATCAATTCGTTCATTATCCCAGTGTGCCTGAAGTCCAATGCTATGGATAGGTGCATTCTCACTTAATCTGGTTTCTACCCATTTTCGTAATCGCCATGAGTCCCATTTATCAATATTCCACCATTCGTTAACCTGAAGATTTGCTTGAGGGTCAGATTGATTTGCCGATTGAAAAGTCTTAGTGTAGATTGAATCGCCAATCAAATCTTCAACATAAGTAAAATGTACCGGTTCATTTACCACATCGTAATCAAAAACTCGTCCTTTGAAATATAACGGATCACGTTTGCACCTTTGCTTTAGGGCATTTACTTTTGCGCTGTCAGAACTCAGAGATATCCACCAGGAAGGCATCCACTGGTCTTTTGTCCAATACAAGCAATGCCCACGAAATTGCAGATTATTCTGGTCTTTCCAATTTACATACTGATTGGCAGCCGAATAATCAGGACTATTTCGAGCCTTTTCAACTACAGGCCATTTGAAATCATTTTCGTGAACTATGGTGTTAAACATTTTCAACACTTCACTCCGCTCCCACTGAAAGCTGGAGGTATTCCATTGATTTGTTGCACATACTCTTACTGAAGTTCCCCATTGAAAGTTATGACGCAAAAGTTTTACACTCGCTGTAGCTTGGGGTAATTCCAACCCATTTTTATCTAAAATTTTCAGCTTCAAATCACCTTTGCGAAGGATATCAATTCTGCTTTGAGCATTATCGAGCCAATTAAAATCAGAAGCTGAATTTTTAATCACTTCCAAATCTATATCATCAAAATAGTAATCACCGGACATACCTCCAACCCGAAGTAAAAACATTACATCATTACCAACTTCCTTGGTAATAAACAAATTCATTTCATATTGTTTCCAGATGTTTGAAACCAAAAAATTGGACATATCATAATCTTCCAGAGACCAAAAGTCTATTTTTTCAGGAGCATTTTTGGCTAAACCTGCCTGAACCATAGGGTGCAAATCAGTGGAATTTACTTTTGCCCAAAATCGAAGTCGAACTACATCTCCATTGTGAAGTGTAAAACCAGTCTGCTTTAAACGAATTTGGAAATATCTGAATGCCCAATAATCATTTTTTACTTTGCTTACATGAACGTGTGCAGATTTATTACCCAAGTGTTTCTCAACAGTAGATACGTCAAAAGTTGCTCCATAGTTAACATTGTCGAGTACCTGTCTTTCCCAACCGTTCAAATCATTTTCAAAATCAAAGTTCACTAATAGATTTTGAGACGAAACAGAAAATGAAGTGATGAAAAATAGTACCTGAATTAAAATCGAACTATTAAGTCTCATAGTTGAATCGGAAATTTTATATTAAATTTTAGTTAAGCACCTTAATTGCACTTTCATCAAAATGCCTATCGGCTTTTGCACTCAATAGATTCGTTTTAAACGGTTTCTATATCTAAGTAATGCTCAAATCATTTGCATTGCGTACAAAAACGGGTTGTCATTTCACTCTGCGGATTGAGTTATTTCAGTCTTATAATCTTTTGTTTATCCACATTCTGAGGAATCTGTATATTGCCCGAATTGCCTAAGATCTTCACAACCTGTGTCAGCGTATCGGGGTAATAGAAATCCTCCAGTTCAAAGTCGTTCACGTTTTGAAGTATCAGTGCCGGACCATTTTCTGGCGTAATATGAATGTTCCTGAAGTTTATTCGGGTCGACTGACATATTTCTGCTCCGAATTGGGAAGAAATCCATGCATTTTCAACACTTATATTGGATATATTCATTTCAGGTAAGCCATTAAAGTACATGGCACGACGTGCGTTTCGCGAAACAATATTTTTTACGTGGATATTGCGGAAGATTGGAGTTTCGATTGTTACGTGTGGTACTGTATTGTCTTTTTGAGTTTCGTCTCCATCGGCCAAAGTTTCGGAAGCAGATTTTCCTCCATAAAACAAATCAAAAAGAAATGAATCGGTAGTGATATTGAACATATAAATATCACTGATATAGATATTTTCTACCAAACCACCACGTCCACGAGTGCTTTTGAACCGCAATCCGACATCAGTTCCGAGAAATTGGCAATTGCGAACAGAAATATTACGTACACCTCCCGACATTTCGCTGCCAACCACAAATCCGCCATGACCCTGAAATACTTTACAGTTATCCACCACAACATTTTCAGTCGGACGGGCGCGTTTACGACCTTCAGCGTCTTTTCCCGATTTAATACAAATGGCATCATCACCCACATCGAATGTACTATTTACAATCAATACATTTTTGCATGACTCCACATCAATTCCGTCACCATTTTGGGCATAGGAAGGATTTCTTACCGAGATATTATCCACTATCAGATTGGTACACATAAGTGGATGAATGTTCCAGCTGGGTGAATTTTCAAACAAGACACCCTGTAAAAGTACATTTTTACATTCAATCAGACTAATCATCACCGGACGTAGAAAATCTTTAATTTCTAGCCATTGTGCTTCGGACAGATTTCCTCGTGGGACATTCATATCGCTTATCGATGCTCCTTTTAGCGAACCCTTTGAAGGAAACCAATAGGTTGCATCTTTCAATACACCGCCCGATTTGACTACTTTTTTCCAATAAATATCAGTTACTTTCGCTTTTTTAAGCGGACGCCAGGCTTCTCCCGATCCATCAATAGTTCCTTCGCCGGTTATAGCAACATTCTCCAGATTACGACCTGAAATAGGTGACTGGCAGCGACGTGTTTCCAATCCTTCGAAATAGGTATTAACCAACGGATATAAATCAAAATTATCAGAGAAAAGGATTAAAGCTCCTTTTTCAAGATGCATGTCGATATTTGATTTTAACTCAATTGGACCTGTAAACCATATACCCCGAGTCACAATCAGCCGACCGCCGCCCTTTTTGGAAAGTGCATCAATAGCATTTCGGAACGCATCGGTATTCAAGGTTTTACCATCTGGAATTCCACCAAAATCAGTAACAAAAACCTTTCTGTTACTGAAAACGGGGGCTTCAATCTTTTTCATTGAGAACGGTAGATTCTGAAAATAATCAGCATAACTATCCTTTGCAGAGATCTGAACTGTTATGAAAATCAAAATCACCAAAAAAAACCGTTTCATTGTCCAACGGTGAAGACAAACTATTATGTGACTCATTTTAAAAATGGTTTAAATTGCAAACAACACAACGTGAGTAGAAAAATTTAATACTCTTTTAATTCCGGGTGCAGAATTGTACAAACATCCGACTGAAAACCGACAAATGTCTGCATACATTCTAAGAAATTACTATCATCGCAAATCTCCGGCTTTACCTTTTCGGCAATTCCGCTACGCTTGCAATTTAAAAATGCATCAGAACATTCATCTTAAACGAAAATGGGCAGACCACACTAAACAAGAAAGTAAGTGTAACGCATAAGCTTATTTTAAATAGATTGGATCGGGTTTTAAAACTTCGCCTCTAGGATGATCAACTCCATCATAGCTGGATGGAGAATTTGGATTACCACCAATATAATGTGGGAATTTAGGATAAGGATAGATTGGTCTTTTGAATCGAGTTTCAGATTTATCACAGCAAATGAATGCTGTAGCAATAATTTTATCTGGAGCAATCCCTTTTTCAACCCAGTCTCTCATCACTGCTAGTTTATCTCCTATATCATTCAACCCAGGACCACCATTGCAATGTCCCATTCCAGGAACTAAAAAAAACCGAAAAAAATTCTGAGTTTCCTTTAAACTACCTTGAGCTTCAATCACTCTTTCATAATAATTAATTGCATCTGGGTAAGGAACTATTTGATCTTCTGTTCCGGTATACATAAGTAATTTTCCACCACTGTTTTTAAAGGCACTTAAATTTGGATTATTTGCATTTAGTATCGGGGCAAGTATTGAATCCATTTTCTGCATATCATTATCAAAATCAAATTTAGTATAATCATAGTTTTCCCCAAATATCCATTTAAACATATAGAAAAGTGAACTCGAAGGTGTTACTTCTAAGCTTGTGGCACCTAAAGGAGATGGTGCATAAATTCGCTGACCAGTTCGCATGTTTGTTGGTCCATCATATAATTTCTTTAATACTGCAATCTCTTGACGTGAAAAACAACTATCCAAAACGGATTCAGAACATTTTGGAAGAATTTCAGAGTCGAAATTCAACATGCGCTGATCTGTAAAAAAGTTATCTGAGGGAGCACCTCCATCTTTTCCTTTATAATTTTGAAGCAATATCTTCTTCAGCAATTCCATTTTCTCTGAAGAAATAAGAGCATTACCCACTGAATCATAAGTGTTTATAAGATTCCACAAAAAAAGTGTATGTAGATGTGTTCGATTACTTGCTGGTGCTCCTGCAATAACACCATTATAATCTTCCGGATAACGTTGGGCTTCCATCATTGCTTGTTCACCTCCAGTAGAACAACCTAGAAAATACGAATTCAGAGGAGTTTTTTTATAATAAGTTTCCAAGATTTTTTTTGACAAGACTGTCATTAAATGGGTTGATCGATAACCAAAATCGGCCCAACGTTCAGGGTAGTCAATTATTTTATCTACGCCCGGTGAAGTACCCATATCAGTATTAGCAGTCGCATATCCCTTGATAACACCGCTTATTAATCCATTATAAATAATTTTTCCGCCACCTCCTCCACTGCCAGTTCCTAAAAAAGAACCATTCCAAGTGTCCTTTGGTAGCCATAACTCAATTCGAATATTAGATTCAGGGGTTGGTTTAGAAGTAAAAGCTATTCTCAAAAATGGCGGAAGATCCTTTGCAATTTTTCCACCAGGAAGAGTAAACTGTCCACTTAATACATCTTCTATTTCAGTAATATTGAATCCCGATAGGTTCAATGCATTTAATTCCTGCAACAATGAATTCGAAGTTTGAGCTGTCGTTAAGGCACAAATAAAGAAAGTCAATAAGATGATAATTATATGTTTTTTCACAAGATTATGTCCAAAAAGATTTAAATTCATTATATAGTTTTTAGAGTTTATATCGATTAAAAATGTATAGTCGTAATTTTCAAACCTCTCCCTAAATCCCTCTCCTAAGGAGAGGGATTTGGCCGACTGCAAAACACGCACTAAAACTCAAATGTGAGCGGTGCTGTCCTCTTTCTCCTTGGGAGAAAGGGTTAGGGATAGAGGTCGATTTATAATAAATGCGCTCAAATTGAGGTAAATATAAAATTAATCCGAATAATCTCTATTCTGTAAGATTCACTTATTGCTTCAAAAATGTATTTGATATTCTTTCATTGCCAAATCTGACATCTACAATATATACTCCTGGTTTAAGAGATAATGTGTTAATATTAAAAATCTGGCTTGGTTGCAATTTTGTATCGTATTTATGGAGTATGACTATACCAGTTAAAGTGCTAACTATGACTTCTATTTTACCATTAAAATCATTATTAAATAGTACATTCACATGGTCTTTTACCGGATTAGGATATACTTTTATTTGGTTGGAAGTTGATGTCTGATATCTATTTAATCCAGAAGGAGTACCGTTTACTACCGGAACATTTCCTGTATAATCAACCTGATATTGTAAGATAGAAGCTTCATAAACAAGCAATTTATTATTTTTCACCTGGAAAATAGGGGAATCAAATATCGGCCATACATTACTCGGTGAAACTGATAAATCTAAAGCTACATTATTTATTTTAAAAATAGGGATTCTTCCCGTGTTAATTATGTTACTCCAATTTGGTTGAAAGTATTTTTGAGTCGGAAATGCGAACATTTTTGTGTCAGGGCTTTGAGGACCCCAACCCCAGTCAAAAATAGGTTCAATAAATGTTCCACTGCTAACATATTCTGCATAAAGGGATGTTCCATCAGCCATATTGTAAGATACATTACCTGCATTGATATCGACCACTGCTTTTCGTTCATTCAAGCTGGTATAGAATGCATTGATATTTGCGTACTCAGTTTTCTTAGCTATCTCCACCATAAATCCTGTCATCTTTCCAAAAGCGGGAGAAACATCTGTCAGCGTTTTACGCGATGATCCTGCTGGAAAAGATGCTGTAGAATTAAAATAAGTAACCCCCATCCAAACACTATCCAAATCAATAACACATATTTTACCTCCAACCTGATTGGCTGAAACACCAGGTATGGATAAATAACTATCATTAGTCTTCGTTGAGTTAACATTAAGAAATGAAACAGGTACTTTTGTTTTGGAACCTTCATAAGCACCATTCGGATAACGGGTAAAAAAATCGCGTTGCCATTTCCCAGCCCAACCATTTATATTACTCGGATCGACTGTATTGGATGATCCAGAAATGATTCCACAGCTATCTTGAAAAGCCTTATAAATGTCAGCATAGTTTGTTGGTGTTTTAGTCATTAAAATCAATACATTTTTGTATTGAACAATTTGGGTAAAAGGATTAATACCACGACCACTTGTACTTGCAGATGAACGACCATTTCCTGAAATAACATATGGAAATGTAGACTTTCCTCTACTTACAACCAATGACCATGGCATCATGGCATATGAAGCTCCAGAATATCCTCCGTATTTAGTTACGCAACTACTTAAAACATATCCTTTGTCAGCAAAATAAAACTGTTTTGTATTGGATTTTTCTTCAAACAAATAAGAACTTTTACTATTCAAAGCCCAAACTGGTAATGATATTTGTTTTCGAGCAATTTTCACTATAGATAATGGAGGACGATAGGTACTTGTACAAGCATGAATGGATTGAATATGTTCACTATTAAAAGTTTGCGGAGGTGCAACGGTATTTTGTCCGAACCACAACCAACCCAAATACTCTGAAGCTTGTTGTCCGTTTACATCGGCCCCTGAAGAAGTTCTCATATCCGGACCAGCTGTTGTAAACTGTACCCAATTCAAAGCCATTTCGCCGGCATAATAATCTAAAACAGCTTTTGCTGCTGCTTTAACATCGGCATCTTCGGCAAAATCAAATAAGTTTAGCCAACCGATAAGATTATATGTTACGTATTGTTTGGAATTAAATTCAGCTGTACCATTCTGATATACAGCTTTTGAATAATCTAAAATCCATTGTTTCATTAATGCCATTTTTGCAGCTGCTTCCGGAAAATCTGTCGGATATTTCTTATTGGCCATTTGCGCATACAAATAACCGCTTGTTCTGCTCATATTTATATGATTTTCAGTACCTTCACTCATCCAAGCATTGTAATTATCACTCCGTTCAAATACTTTCTGGAGATATATTTTTTCATTTAACGCCATTTTGGGTGCTGTTGGGTATTTGTACATTATACGAACCAAACCTACCAGTGTAAAATGAAATGGCATTTCATTTTTATATAAATCTATTATTATTGACGCATTATTAATGGAAGTCTGATTGACAGTAACCCCATCATTTGGCCCATATTTTTCCAAACGTGCTATCGCTTTTGGAAACCATTTTTTCTGAGGGTCTGAATAAGCTGGAGTACTTGTCGGTGGTGAAGTTGTCTTAAGAAATGTATCTGCCAAATCATTTATCAACAACTGACTTCGTTGTTGAAACTCTGTTTCGTATTGAGCTTTTGTAATCTGAAAACTAAAAAAAAGAAGAATTAAAATAGAGATTTTTTTCATGATAATGATATGAATTTATTTGAGAATAATGGATTAATTATCGATTTTATAAGATTACAAACTTCTTTGTGTACACCTTTTTTTGAATTTTTATTATTGCGATATATACACCTGCTTTATAATCATTTAGAGGAACAGAGAATTGATTTGCATTTATATTGTTGTGCATTAACTTTTGTCCAGTTACTGAATATATTTCAACGGATTCTATCAAAGCTGAGGAACAATTGGAAGTCAACGTGTTATTATATAAATAGATATATGGATTTTTGTTTGAAACATCATTTATTGCTGTAAGCGACATATTAACGCTTCCGACATTTGAGAAAACCGAGAAACCAACAGAATTGAATGCCATGACTCTATAATAATAAGTGCTGTCCATTTTTAAATCCGTATCAACAAACTGTTTAGTATTACTTTCCAATGTCTTATAAGTTGAGAATGTTGTATTTCCAGTTCTTCTTTCAAGGATATATCCTGTCTCATTGGATGCTTTGTCAATCCATGCAACAGTAATCTGTCCTTGTGAAGATGAAGTGGTTGTTAGGGACACAGGTCCCTTAGGTATCTTATATTCCCATATTAGGTGATGATAGCTTGCCCAATCGACAGCCAGGTTTTTATCGGCATGCCAGAACATAGAAGCTCGTATTGAAGGCTCAACTCTATAATAATAATCTTCTATCGGAAAAAATTTTAAATTTTCACTATCTATTAATTGAGAAATATCATTATCAGATAAACATCCTGAACTTTCAACCACTCTCAGAAGCTTGGTAGGGGCTTTTTTTGGATAATAATTGGGTGGTAATTTGATTCGAGCTGCCGCGGCTATAAAATTGGACATGTATATACCACTCTGGTCTGACCACGAATCATGTGTAGCGTCTCCAAAATAATCAACAATCATACTCATAGGATAACCTTTGGAACGGTATTTCATAATTGTATCACGTGAGGATTGCCATTGCACTTCCCGATAGCATGTTGATTTATAAGGCTCTGAACATCCAGGGAAAGGTCCATTCGGTCCATACTGTTCGTATCTTCCATTTATTGCCAGAAATGGTATATTAATCAATGAATCTAAAGTCAGATAAGGAGCCTTCATATTTTTCAGATTTCCTAAATTTCCACTTTTGTAATGCAGAATTCCAAAAGTTTTTTGCGGATTCCAAACAGCAACATTTTGACAAAACAAACCATCCGTTGAATGACCAAACAATATAAAAGGTCCATATTTGAATTCATTCATTCCTGTAGCTTTTGCAGCAGTATCCAAACAATAATTCAAAAAATCGGCATCCAGTTTTGAATCGAATACAGAAATTCCTAAATTCTGGGTCGAAAGATATATAATTCCTAATTTATATTTTGTTAGTGTATCTCTCAAATAAGGTTTTTCGCAAAATTTTTTTCCATTGCCAACGCTGCCCGATAATAGAAAGCCTCGTATACTATCAGTACCATGCCACACACGAACTAGTGCGGTTTTATTTCGCACCGTATTCGTCACAGTCAATTCATGGGTCCATTGACTATAAAGTCCCACATTAAAGCAGAATAATATAAGTAAAGCATAGATTACTTTCATGATTTTCAGATTTGAATTAATTTTTTTAGTGTACGATTTTAAAAAATGTTTACTTCAAGCGTTTTCGATTTATTGTTAAAAAAGAAATCTTGATTAAGTTGACTTTCCATACCTTTTCTGTTTTAAACACACTCTCAAGCTTGAGCCGGCAAAACAGGCAAACATAGATATTTAATTTAATGGAATCTGTAATTTAAACCAATTTTGAAATAAGCTTCACCTTTTATTTTGGTATAAGCATCTTCCAGATTTTCAATATCCTGACCTAATATATTATAAGCGTTAAATGATATTCTGTAATACTTATTAAAATTTAACATTAATCCGGCTTCAAGGTTTTGATAATCTTTAAGAGGAGTAATAAGACCCGATTCGTCTGTTCGTATAGTTCCGGGAGCAGGTTGCCAGTTCCAGGCTTTCCTTCCAAGTGCTGAATTCAATCCGGCAAAAAAACCAATATTTATATTCTCGGAAATTTTTTGTTTTCCATTAAATTTAAAGTTTAAAACATTACCGGGCGAGTAGGGAAGTTGTCTGCCTGTTTCTGCATTCTTATTTTTAGTAAAAGTATAACCTGCGTTAATTGTATATCCTCTGAAAACTGTGTAAGTTGCCAAAAATTCGGAACCAAAAACTTTTGCAGCATGAACGTTCTGTCTTATCCACATATCTTTTGTTGGGTCTGCCGGCCATGGACCGCCATAAGATGGTACAATCATATTTTCGATTTCTGTGTAAAATCCATTCACAACCAATTGTAAATTATCTTTTATATATTCTGCACTTGCAGAATAAGTTGTACTGTATTCAGGTTTTAAATCAGGATTACCAAAGCGTAGAGCTGTTCCGCCATGTCCATAAGCAAGCTCGTAAAGTTCCTGAACAGATGGAGAGTGAAATCCTTTTCCTGCAGAAGCTTTTAAATGAATGTAATCAGTAGCTTTATACATTATCGAAATGGAAGGCGAAAAAACAGGCTTAATTTCCTGTACTTTATCAAAGCGTATGGCTGCTGCAATAATGAATTTATTTAATTCAAGTCGATCTTGAATGAAAGCACCCATTGTGGAAATCGTATGTTTTTGAACGCTTGTTCGGGTGTATGAATTTTCTTTATAATCCACTCCGGCAAGCACAGTGTTATGATCACTAAAATTAAATTGAGCAGATATTTCAGGGTTAAATAGCTTAATATCTTCAGCGTTTTGATCTGATTTCCAATACACATAATGAATCACAGGACGTAAACTGAATTTACTCGATACTTTCCAATTAATTCCGGCATCAGGCATGAATAAACTGCTGTTTTTTTCAACAGCTTTAAATACCATTTTGCTTTTTAAATAATTAGCAGAAATATAAGCTGTTATATTATTTCCAATTTCAGCATCAAAGCGATTTTGTGTAATCATATTTTCGTAGTTCATACTGCCTATACGATGTACAGGTGCAATAAGTGGCAATCCATCAGATTGTTCCCAGCTAATGAAGTTCGAAAGTCTCTGCTTTTTGTTGATAGGATTATGACTCATCAGGCTTGTGTTGTATGTATTATAGCTTCCGGCACTGAGGTTGAAATTCATAGCTTGTTTATCAGCACATTTTTTTGTAATAATATTCACAATTCCACCTAAGGCATCACTTCCGTACTGAGCCGAATAAGCTCCCTTTATTATTTCTATTCTGTCAATATTTTCAACCGGAATCAGTTCTATATTCTGTCCGGTTTGTAAATGGTCGCTCACAAATCTGGCACCATCAATGAGTACCAGTGTATAATTTGGGCTTAACCCGTTGATACTAATTACGCCTCTTTTGGGTAATCCACTCCCTGTACCAGTTGAAACACCAACACCGCTTAAATATTGAAATATTTCGGAAACAGAATTTGCATTGAGTTGAGTAATTTCTTTTGCTGAAATTATTTGTATAATTTCTGAGGATTTCTTGAGTGGTGAATTGATTTTTGATGCTAATACAACTAGTTCATCTAATTGTTTTGACATTTTCGTGGTATCATTATTTTCTTGAGCTCTTACAAGATGAGTACATAAAATTAAAAAAATTAAAAAAAAAGGTTTCATCAGAGTTTAAATAAGTGAATCTGTTATTGATATTATATTTTGAAATTAGATAAAGTATAAGAGAGTACCATAACTAAATCACGAAAATCATCCATAAATTATCTGATTTCCTTTTTTACAATTCGAAATGCTTAATAGTACAATCACTTCTCAGAAAGGACGAAAAAAGAATTAGTTTACCTTAAACTATAAAATCGGATATTTTGTATTATAAACCAGACAAAGCAGCTTTCTAATTCAAAAATACTTACTGAAAACTGTTTTAAAAATTAAATTCATGGTTATATCTATTTATTTAGACTACTAATATATGAATTTGATACAGCAGTAATCTTCAAGCTTTGTGGTATTTGTGGAGTTAGACTAATAGTCAAGAATAACACTGCATTTAAAAAAGTATTTTTTTTTTGATTTACTGAATTAGAAGTTAAGAACTATTTAGTTGAGAAAAATACATTAAACTTTAACACAATATAATACATCGATAAATCTTTGTATATATATATTATTTTTTTACATAATATATTATGACATGTTAATTAATCGTGAAATCAAGTTCAAAACAAAAAAAGGGAAGTTCAAAAAAAATGATTGAATATCCCTTTTATGTATAAACTAAAAATCGATACTTTCTCCTATAAACTTATTTATATTTCTCCTTTATTTCTTCGTACCATTTTTTCATCACAAAAAATGCTTTTTTCTTTTCACCCTGATCGGAAATAAGACCTTTTCTATTGAAATCATCCTGTATATCGCGCAATTGACGGCGCGGAGAGCGGAAATCTTTCAATATCCAGGGTGTTGTTCCTGCCAAACCCGGCATTCGCTTCAGCATATTTACACTTCTAATGTATAAATCCTCCTGATAATCTTCGGTGAATCGTTCCGTTTTACCCCCTCTCATTCCATAAAGTGCACCTCCGCCAAATTCACTGACTATAACCGGTTTTTCTTCTGAAAATGTCCAGTTCACCCGATCGCATTCTTCGGGTAGGCTACCATACCAACCAACATATTGATTAAAACTCAACACATCCATAACTTTGCTCAAATCATCGTTTACAGTCATTAAACCGGGTTTCATTTCTTCTTTTTCCATAGCAGCTCCTACTAATCGGACAGGATCAAGTTCGCGAACTTTTGTTGCTAACCTTGTCAGAAAGTTTAAACGGGTATCACCATGTGGAGTTTCGTTGGCAATAGACCAAATGATAATGTTTGAACGATTTTTATCTCGTGTTATATTGTCTGTCAATTGAGCTTCTGCGTTTTTATATGTTTCGGGGTTGCTCCACTGGATTGTCCAGTAGACCGGTATTTCAGACCAGACCAATAATCCAAGCCGTTCTGCCTGGCGAATCATCTGCTCGTTGTGTGGATAATGTGCTAAACGGACGAAATTGCAACCCATTTCCTTGGCCCACTGTAGCAATGTTATGTCTTCTTCTTTAGAAAATATACGCCCATTTCTAAAGGCAGCCTCTTCATGAATGCAAACTCCACGACAAAAAATAGGTTTTCCATTCAGTAAAATTTGTGTTCCTTTGGTTTCAATGGTTCTAAATCCAATTTCATCAGATAATTGCTCGTTATCCAGAGTTATATTAACGGCATATAATTTTGGATTCTCAGGAGTCCAATAACTTGGCTTTATAGAACATTCAAACGACGCAAATCCATTTTCATTTGTTGTTAGCTTCTGTTTTATTTTTAATTCCGGAATCTCAACTTGTGCTGTTTTTACTAATTTATTTCCATCTAACTGAACCCATCCGGTCAATGTGTTTTTATCTCCTTTTTTAAGTTGCACGTAATAATCTCTGACAAAAGTTTGCGGAGTTTCAATCAAACTTACATGACGTGTAATTCCACCATAATTCCACCAATCTGAGTTTAACGTTGGAACCGCATCCAATGCACGCTTGTTGTCCACTTTTACAACTATTGAATTTTGTCCTTCTTTAATTATATCAGTAACTTCAAAATTGAAAGGGGTAAATCCCCCAATGTGTTTTCCTAGCAATTTTCCGTTTAAATAAACAATGGCCTCATAATTGACAGCTCCAAAATATAAAAATACACGTTTATCTTTCTTTAATTGGTAATTGAAACGGTTTCGATACCAAACGGTTCCTTCATAATAGTATAGTTCAGCACGTTGTGTATTCCAGTCACCGGGAACCATAAGTGTTTTATCTGTTGCAAAATTGTATTCCTGCAATGAACTTTTATCCACGTAGTCCTTATCCTGACCATAGCCGTTTTTCATGGGTAATCTCCTGTAATCATAATATCCGTTCTCAAATGGATCTATAATTGTTTTCCACAATCCATTTAATGATATACTTGCACGGTTTTCTACATTAATGATCTGTGGAGAACTTTGAGCAAAAATTGAAGATGACAACAGCAATAACAATGAAACAGAGAAATTTCTTGATTTTTTTTTCATTTTTTTCATTTTTCAATAGAGCTATAAACGCATAATGTTAATATAATATTTACGCAACTTTTGACTTCAGGGAATCTATTTAAATTAAAATCCCATTATTTATTCTGACACGTTAAAATGCACCACATTCTCTTGAATATACTTTTTATCTCCACGGATAGTATCTGATACAACGTTTTTCAGGAATACATTCTCAACCGGTAGTTCTTTTTGCCCTGATATTCTGGAAATAAACTTTACGCTTTTGACTTTTATATTTTCCAGAAAAATATCCCGGATCGGCGTCAATCTACGCACAATAGTTGGAACCAGCGTTTTCCATTGATACAGCACATCGGTTTCAATTCCAAGAATTCCCATATCCATATTTCCGCCTGAAACATTGCTGACATGAATATTTTTCACGTAACCGCCCATACGTTCGTTCGTTTTAATATATACGAGATGCATCATTTTGGCACTATCGGCAGCATGGCAATTATTTACAAAAATGTTCTCGATACCTCCGGATAACTCACTCCCCAGCGCCAGTAACTGATGACCGTTTTTCATTGTGCAATTGCGAATTACAATATTCTTTGACGGAGTTTTGGATCGCCAGCCTTCAGGATTTCTACCCGATTTTACAGCAATTGCATCGTCTCCCTGATCGAACATGACATTCTCTACCAAAATATTCTGACTCATTTCGGGGTCTAATCCATCATTGTTATGACCATGTGCATAAATGTTCAAATTTCGGACAACAATATCTTTCGATAGATAAAGATGAACTGTCCAGAACGGACTGTTCCTTATATTAAATCCATCAAGCAAAACATTTTCACAACGATTAATTTGAATAAAGTGAGGACGAAGATGGGCTGAGTCATTCACCATGTATCTTTCATTCGCCGGGACATTATCTTGCGCCATGTTGTACAATCTCTTCAGTTCATTCATGTGAGCTGTTGGACGAGCGAACCATTTTTTCCAAATATCCATGCGGGCTTTAATTTCTCCCTCACCTGTAATTGCAATGTTTTTACATTGATAGGCATAAATCAAGGGTGAATAATTATAACATTCCAGGCCTTCCCAGCTTGAATGTACAGCAGGCAGATAATCTTCTGGATTTTCTGAGAATAAAAGAAGCGCACCTTTATCCAAATGCAGATTGACATTACTTTTAAGATGAACCGCACCGGTTAACCATTCGCCTTCAGGTATCACTACAACACCACCACCGATATTATTGGCTTCTTCAATTGCCTTTGCAATTGCCTGAGTGGTCTTTATTTTGTTACCGGGTACTGCCCCGTAGTCAGTGATGGATAATTTCTTACATTTACTAAAATCAGGAATGGTAATAACCGGCATATCAAAAGGTGCTTCGACTTTTATTTTGGTTATTGCAACTTTTTTTTTAGCATTAGTAAAAGAAAAAAAGCCGAGAGACAGAACTAAGATGATTGAGATTACTGCGTATTTCATTATTTTATAATTAAAAGAAGTAAAAAAATCAGTTACTTCAGATATTGATACAAAGGCATTTCTGGATTCCTTACACTCTTCACGAATAATTTCGTGACTTCATGAGCTCCCTTTTGTAAAAGATTATTTTTTACAACTCTGATATATTTACTTTTAGTTTATTAACACCAGTTTGACTAAATCCATTCGTATTTATTAATTCAACATCAATTAATGCATTGCTGGAGATGGTAGGATCTGATATAATTAACGAATCAACCGTGTCAAACACAAATGGGGGCCGATAATCTGGTTTCTCAAAACTGATAGCAATTTGGCTCATTAAAATATTTTTAGCATTTCGAATGTAAAATCCGGATGCTGGACGTACCCCTAATCCTTTAGGTGTATACTTAGTAGGTGAGTTTTCTGGACACTGAAGTGGACCTTTTTCAACACCACCTTTATATACAATTGTTAGATTTTTTATTTTCACATTATCAATAGATGAATTTTTGTGTCCTGAAATTGTTGATGTAAAGTTTTCATTCTTAATGTATCCATAACAATCATAAGCTGCTACGTTTTCTATCGTTATATTTTTTATTTTACCAATTTTTTTTGGGTCAGGGGTTCTTAATCTATCAGACACATACATAAAAATTGGTGTAGAAACTTTAGTCATAATAATATTTTTAAACAATACATTATCTATTACCGATCCATCGTTAGAAGTTATTCCTAAACCAGCTTTATCAGCTCCATTAATCACGCAATTCTCAACTCTAATATTTTTAAAATCCCCAACTGTTTCCGACCCGAACTGAATAGCATTGCAACCTGAAGAAATCACACAATTTTCAATTAAAATGTTTTCACTACTTAATGTTTTTCCAAGTGCATAATCACTTTTAATACCTATCGCATCATCACCACCAACAGCTTTTCCGTTATCCTGTCTAATTGAGCTTATTTCGCTATTTGAAATTACCACATTTGAACACGACATTAAATCGATACCATCTCTTACAGTATTTATTTTTATCCGATTAAATTTGATATCTGAACATCCGTTCAAAATAAATGCAAACCATCCTCCATTAATGACTGTTATGTTTTCGAATAAAATATTTTTGCACAGTTTCAATGCAATTGCTTTATTTCCATCTCCTGGCTTAACCACCTTTCGTGTAATACCGCCTCCATTAATTTCCCCACCTCCTGTAAAAGAAATGTTTTCGATGTTTTCACCCCATATTAATGAATTCCGATAAAATGAATGTCCAAAGTCCTGGTAAGCACTCCATTGGTTTTCTTCCGGGATATCATACGCATTTATTCCATTTGGAGCCCCTTTTATGACCGCACCTTTTTCAATACAATATTCAATATTACTTAGTAAATGAATTGAACCTGTAAGAAAGATATTGCCTTTTGGAAATAAGACAATACCACCTCCTTCTAATGAACATTGTGTAATTGCTTCATTTATAGCTTTTGTATCCAATGAAGTACCGTTACCAATTGCTCCAAAATCTTTAATATTATACGTTTTTTGTGCAAAGAGGGTGATAGTAATTATTATTAATAAAGCTGTCAATGAGATTTTTTTCATTATACTAAAATTATATGTTATTATTAAATTAAGTGTCACAAAGATAATTTGATTCAGACCTATACTTACTATTAATGTAAAAAAATAATGATTTTTTACTAATGTTTCTACTCTAAACAATTATTAATTTTAATATTTAAATTGTATATAGTTATATTCTTTCCATGTACCTAATGTTATCCAATCGTAGTACTGACGAGCCATTTTTGCGTCATCTTTCCAATTCCATTGTCCAATAGGATAATATTCTGTATAATTTTCAATCTTTTGACTGGTTGATTTCATTTCATTTAGTGCAAGATGAATAGTTTCCGTTAATTCTGGGGTAATAAAACTTCCACCTCTTGTGTAAATACGATATCCCCAATAAGCAGTTGCAACAGCAGAGTGGAGTTGAGCAGTAAGCAATGTTCGATAAAATAATTGATATAATTGATTATAATTTTCAGCATCTATTTTCGTTTTTGTTTGTTCTATTAACAATAGTGCTTGTTGAGCTTTCTCCACTCCATACTTCTTCTCTGCAATAATGTATTTTAAATATTCTTCAGTCATACACTCTTTATCAGTTATCCAGTTATTTGTAAGTACATAGGGTGCTTCCTTCATTAAAACACTTTTTTTTGATTTTAATTTAGCTGGTGCAATGTGTTGAATAATATCCTTCCAATAATTAAATTGTCTATTTACATCATGCCCAACAAAAACTATTGGAGGGCTTAACCATTTCCCGGAAACATGTCTCCCGTAACTTGATGTATATGGGTCATAGTTAAGAGCAGAGTGATTGGCTGTATTTGTTCCTAATGTATATAAAGTACTTGTAACAATATCAAAACTCAATTTGAATGCGGCTTTTATTTCTGTTAATGCTTTTTCTCCATAGTGATTAATGATAAACTCATTGTAAATTTCATCATCTGTAATGCTGGGTTGTTCTGTTGTTCTCTTCAACGCATAAAGCAAAATTTCATTTGGTTTCCCCACAAGTCGAGTATCTCCATAACGATCTGTTCGTGCTACATAACCAATAATATGGTCTCTTTGCATATAGTTTCTCCATCGTTTTGTTACATATTCCACCCATGTATTTGCAATTTCACCTTGACCATTAAATTCGTTTCCTGTGTCAAATTCCATAATTGTTGGACGGTCAATAGTACCTGCATATTTATCATTAGGATGTGTAAGAAAGAAATCGTGAGGTGTTTCTTTCATCATCAGTATTACATTTTTGTTTTTAATATGCTTAATACAACCTATAGTATTTGCATATTCAGCATCCGAATAGGCAAAAGTGCGTATATATAATTTTTTATGTAATTCATTGCATACAACTGAAGCCACTGCATCCACTAAATAAGCCAATTTTTCAGGTCCAGTTTTTAAAAGTTCTGAATATTGATTTTCAGTTCTTGCTCCTGTTTCAATAAACGTTAATACCAATCCGTCTGCGTTTGGTACAATTTTCATCATCTCGCGATAATCATTTTTAAAATATTCCCAAAATGCTTTATTATCAAAATTTAAGGTTGAATCTGGTCCTGTTCTAAACTTTTTAGGATAATAATCTAGTTCATATAAAGAATGATCCCACAATACTACTTCTTTTATTCCCTTTGAATGTGCCCTATCAATTAAACTATTTATTACATTACTCTTTGCTTCATTCTTTATTTCACGTAAATCCATAATCAATTCATGTGATAATTGTAAATGATTAATATTGTAATTTTTTGAAGCATCAATAACTTTGATAGCATCTGAATAACTATTTGATAGAATTGTCCAGCCTCGAATATTATCATGAGTTCGATTTTTTGACATCGATTGACCGATAAGTGATAAGCCAATAAATAGAAATAACAATTTTCTCATTTATTTTTAATATTTGGTGTACTGATTTTAAGTAAATAATTAGAATTATATTTATACCTTACAATTTGAATGTTGGTGAAAACAAATTATTTTTTGTTGAAGCATATTTATATCAACTAAAGTCGATAAAAAATTGAGGGTGAAATTTTCACTCACCCTCAATTCTATGTGTTAATTATCAGTTATAATTGTTATTCGACAACTAATTTCTTCCGAAGCAATTGTCCATTTTCAAGTGATGCTAACATGATATAAATTCCAGTTGGACATGCCGACAATTGTATGCTTGTCTCGTTCATTCCAATTACTACCATTAACTACTTTCACCATATACAATCATATTTAGAACCAAAAATGATTGGCTGGAGTCTATGAACGTACATTTAATAAACCAAATACAATTAATGCAAGTAGAAAAATTGATTTTGAAGTAATTTTTGTTTTCATTTTATATAAATAGAAATTTCTGTAATATCATTATTAGATAGCACGTTCACGCATTTAAAAGTGTGAACGTGCTGTTTTTCTTCTATTTAGTTACAACAATTATCCGACTTTTAGACATATTAAGATCTTCACTTCTTAAGTTCAGAATATATTCACCAGCAGGTAAATTCTGTACATTTAACTCAAATTTGGTTGCATGTTTAAATTGATAAACTACGTTCCCTTTTATATCAGTCAATGTAAAGATTAGCCTCTTATATAGTTTTGGGAAATCTTCAACTATTATAATATTAGTATAAAAAATCTGTTTATATAATATAAACTACGGTATTAAGAATATTTCAGATAATGTTTCACCGGTTTCCCTGTAAATTGCTCGAACAATATAATATCCGTTATTGATACTTGAAGGGATATTTAAATAAGCACTTGCTATTTTCTCTGAAAATACTTTACGTCCCATCACGTCAAATATTTCAATATTTTTAACTTCACCTGCAAATTCAAGCCGGATGCTTCCACCGTCAAACACTCTTAATCTAATCTTAGCACCGTTTTCTCGTTCGTCGGCAGCTTTCTCAAACCATGTTTGTTTTTTAGGATCTACGATATCTTCAATACCCGTCATTACATAGCCTGGCACTACAATAACGTTGTACATACTGCTTTGACCACCGTTACCATTAAGGGTAACTACTTCACCTTTGTTGAAAAACTTGCTTCTGATGAATCGGGTAGCTTCTACTCCTGCTAAATCGGTTGAAATGGTAACGGTTTCGTCTTTCCAACCATTTACAGAAGTAAGCCATGTAGTACTTAATTGAGTACCTTCGGTGGTATAAACAACAAATACGGTCATATCTTGCCCTGCGGTAAATGTAATAAGGGTTGATGAAGAGGAACTTGCTTTATCGTCATTAGGTGTTCTTAAGGCTTGTTGACCTACAAACTTAGCTGGTAAACTCGTGAATTTATATATCCTGTCGGTATATGTTTTTTCGCCTTCGGCAAGGGTAAACCATTCGTAGCTTCTGCTACTGTTAGCAGTAAACCCTAAAACTAACCCTGCTTGTTCTTCAGTGACGTTTACGGTACAGGTATCGGAAAATCCTCCATCATTTGTTTTTACAACTATCTTTGCTGTACCTTTTGCAACAGCGGTAATGACACCGCCCACAACCTTTGCAACATTAACATCACTTGAGTTCCATGTAACATATTTGAGGGTTGCATTAGTAGGTATCACTGTTTCTTTAATAGTTACACTACCGCTGGTCATGTTAACAATCGTTTTATCCAAAGTAACACCCGTTACAGGAACATTTACTACGTTGGTGGTAGGATTAATAGTCATACCGTTCCACGCATCAAAATCAACAGTATAACTTGCCGCTTCAGGCTGATAACCATTTTTTCTATCTCTAAATTGATTCCTATCCCATTTGTCAGATAAAATTTGATTGCCAACCATGTTCTCACAAAGCAGACCTTTCCGGAGATATGCATAACTATTATCTGCTCTACCCATATCCACTGGTGAGTTGTATATTATCACTTTAGAATCTGGCATCCCTGTTGTAGGGTCTAATCGCCAAGCATATATTCCACCATCGGCTTCGGAGTGTCTTCCGGCGGCACACGTAATTTTATTATCGCTTAGCCCAACACCTCCCACGGGCCATCTTGATTCCATTTGCCCATGTACCCCAATTTTACTCTCTTCGCGAGCAGCCAGGAATTTCCATTTCATTTTCCCATCAGCAGAGTTTAGACAATATACATAACCATCGGCTGAACCAAAGTAAATGGCACTGTTGTATTTTATAAGAGAACCGTTGATTCTACCTCCTGCAAGGAAAGTCCATTTTACCGTCCCGCCCTCTTTGGCTACAACCATATTTTCGCTAATATATCCTTGTATAGAAAGAGCACCTTCGGTTACGGTGTTGGTGGTAGTTCTATTTTCGGCTTCAAATTTGAAGTTTTCGGTCCATACCCGTACAATTTCACTATTGGTTTTATTGTATGGAAGGGTTGCACCTGCCATATTTATTGCCGATTCATTTTGCGTTAATACTCTATTGGCATCATTCATAGGCGTTTTGTATGGTTCGTTGATTGGTGAAGTTAGAGCTAAAACACCTCTTAACGAGTTGTAACATGAACACCACCCTGTAGCAAAGTATAATCCTCCGTACGATGGAGTAGCAGCACCAGCACAAGCACTACGGGTAATAAAACTTCGGGATACTTTTACATATTGTTCAGTTGGTACATTCCAATCAGCCATTATGGTAGCCCCTGTAACAATGTATTTTTTAGTTCCGCAGGCACGCAAACAATTGTTGAATTCGCCCATTTTGTTAAATGAAATAATTGCACCTGTTTCTTTATTAATCCGTTCAAAGGCAAAATGGCTTGCCACTATAACTTCATTGTTGACAATCATTAATACCATTCCAACGGTTTTTAACTCTCCACCAGGTACAAGAGGAAAAACATCAGTTCCCCAATAAGAATTAACTTTATCGTCTCTAAACTTTTCGGGTCTTTGTTGATAATGGGTTTTCCAAAGGAGTTTATTTTGGATTACATCAATAGAGCCAAGGAAAGGATCTCCATTAGAGGCTAAGAGAGCACTAGCACCAAAAATATACAACCGGCCATTGTCATAAATAATTTGAGTAATGTTAGGATAAATTCTATCGGCACCTACACCTCCAGCACCTACAAATTCCGTGTTTTCCCAAAGTTTATCTCCGTTCGTTGCATTAAGCGCAACTACTTTCTCATTCGATGTACCATCCCATCGAGTTTTGCGTTGATTTTTTGAACTTTGGGCAAAATAAATACGATTATTGTCTTTATCAAACACAGGGAAAACAACATATTTATCTGAATTAAATCTCCATTTTAGATTTCCGGTAGCAATATCTACGGCGCTAAGTCTTTTAGCATTGGCAATATATAACACCCCGTTGTTGGTTATCAGATGTTCATCACACTCACCATTGTTTAATGAGTCTTTAGAAAAAATTCCCCCTTGTGTATATTCCATTATTTTAGCACCTGTATGTAGGTCGTAAGATGTTAGCACCCCACCATCAGCAGGAACTAAAAACACTTTTCCATCAGCAATAATATGGTTGGTTCTGTGATTTACTGAGTAAGTGAATAATTTCCAAAGAGGCATGCCATTCATGGCATCTCTCGCTGTATATACATGCATTTTAGTCCCAAGGGCAATTTCAGTCCTACTCCAATCAACCGCAACGCCTTCATCGATTACAAATCCATCAAAATCCATTCCGTAACGCATTCCGCTGATAAATCGAACTCGGTTCATATCTGGTGCGACATTTGCATCATTGGAAACAGGATTGCCATTGGTACCATAAAAACGATATTTCCACTCATCATAGTCAGGCGACATGGTGTTTTTTATCACTTTCCACGAGCCACCTTGTTTAACATAAGCGGCTCCGTAAGGCGACAATACTCTTTTTATCTCAGCGTCGCTGGGTTTGTCGGCAATGTTGATATTATCTAAGTCCGAAACCAATAAGTTAATTGAACCAGAGGCTACTGGTAGTACCTTAATTGTCATCGGTTTTTCTACACTTACCAACCCCATTAATCCTTTTTGAAGAATTTTGGTACGTGTATTCTGTAATTCTGTTTCAGTAACGGCTATTCCAGCCACATACATTTTACCACTATTGGTAAGTTCGGTGGTAAGAGAGCCATCGCCTGTTCCCAAATGCAAACAAATGCCTTGGCTGATACCCGTAGCACTTATTATTGTTTGTGCTGTTTGACTGTTGGCAAGGGTAGATTGGAGCAATAACATGACAATTGCTAATAAACTGAGATTAACAGTTGTCATTCTCGTAATACGGCTCTTGCAATTCTGCATGAGCGATATTACTTTTCGTGTAATGTTAGTTTTAATCATAATTGAATTCTTTTTTTAATTATTGTTGTTAGAGAATTATTTAACACAAAAGTATTACATTTTAATTTCACAAAGTCCAATATCCGATGACAAATTAATATCAAAAAAAATGTAAATGCATATATTACAGTGATTTATATATAAAATACGTAGTCGTATAACACTATTATCCGAAACTTTGAAATATAAAAGAGCCTGAGAACTTCATATTTTTGTAGGTCAACAGAAATTTTCAGAAATAATAATGAAATTCCTAAAACGTGGCAAAAATAATAAATAAAAAAGTTATCAGACAAGTTTTAAGATTTAATTTGTAATAAGAGAGATTTTTATCATTGTTTTCCGCTAAAAGCAAAATTATTTTTTATATCTCTAATAAATAAAGAGTTTGAAGCCGTATTTTTATGTTTTTTCAAAAAGTAAGCTCCTCCATATCGAAAAGGATTCTTTGAGGATTGTTGCATCGTAACTTTTCCCGATCTTTTTCATCGGCGATTACATCTCTCCACGATTTCTCGGGGTCTTCAAAGAAAGTGTCCAACTTTTTGGGTGCAACTCAAAAAGAATTACCTTTTGTTTATATATGGGCTCGGTTAGCTTTACTGTTTTAATATTGTATGTGTCTCGATAACCCCATTTTCTTTGCAAATAATTAAGTTGTAAATACCGGGTACTCCATTAATGGTAATTATTTCAGGTGAACCAATTACGGAAAAGGACTCTACAAGTTTACCATTCATGTTGTATATTCTAACAATGCTATTACTGGCATTTTCAATAGTTAACTTACCAGATGTAATCGATGGGTATATAATTGATTCATTGCCTGGAGAAGTTATGTTTACGGAAGATCCTGTATTGACATTTCCATTGCTAAATACAGAGAAAAACCCATCGTTACCATTGGCAATATTATCTATGGCTGCGGTGGTGTATAATATTTGGGTTGTGGCAATGTATCCTCCTATAACCACTTTGCCATTTCTTGCAGCAATAGTATTTCCTTCGCCACTTATTGCCGTTCTGGTACATAATTCTCTGGTTGTAAAATCAGGATTCATTATTAAAACGAACGCTCCTCCCGTGTATCCACCTGTTATAGGTTCCATTGATAACGGAAGGCCTGAGGCTGATGTTCCAATAACATAAACTCTACCATCGGCATCGGCATGTATGTCGCCAAATTCAGGGTGTGCAGTGCTACCAGCTCCTGCTGATAATCGGGCACAGAATTGTTGCCCTTTAATATACGTACCGTCGTTAGCATTATACCTTCCAAAAAATGTCTTTTTCTCTGTTTTGGTGTTATAGAAAGCATGATATTTATCGCCTCCTACAATACTTGATCTGGTACTGATATTAAAAGGGCTGTATCGGAAAATGTGATTTCCCCCATCTACGGCAAATGTCATGTATAGTTTCCCATCTTCTCCCATTTCACATCGTGCTCCACGTGAGTCGGCCATATTATTTTCAGGTAGATTAATCCATCGAGGGTCGTCACGAGTGCCATTCCAGTCATATGCCTTATATTTCTGTGTTCCAGTGTAAGACCAACCTTTGTATATTGAAACATCCACCGGATTGGAGCCACTTTGGTCAGCTGCCGTTATGTTTTTAAACCCAATACTTATAACTGTTTCTGAAGTTTCGTCAATACAAACATCAAGTGAATACTGCATCCCAGTTGACCAGTTACCCACTAAATCAAATGTATTATCGTAGTTGTACACTTCACCTGAAGTTACTGTTTTGTTTAGGAATGTTGTATTGCTAATTAATACAGCAAATCTTCCGGAAGGGGATGCGTCTATTCGTTGAACGCTCTTACTAAATGTGTTCGACCATAAGAGTGTTGATGCGGTCTTGTTTAAAATCAAAGCCCCACCACCCATGGCCGCAACGTAAAGACGATCTTGACTGTCTATTGATAAATCGGTAACTTGATCAGCTACACGTGTTACAGAAAGTACCGTTCTCCCATCTGACGATAAACGAACAATAGCCCCTGAAGAGCTTGCTGTTGCACCATTTAATAGTATGGGGGTTACATTACCAGGATTAGCGTCGGTAATACAAGCAGCCAATACAATGGTGCCATCATTTAATATTGCACTGCCATATACCCTGTCGGTAGTGCCCGACCCACCTAGGTAAGAGGATGATTCAATGGTATAAGCACCATACGAATAAAAAGATACTAAAAAGAAACAGAGTAAGCTTAATTTAAAGCTGTTTTTCTGAAGAGTAGCAATAATTTTTCTCATAATAATTTTTTTTATTTAGTTATCAATGAATTTTTTAGCAAATGTATATTTCTGTGAAGTTAGTTCACGTGTCGTTGTTGTATTGATTCAAAACGTTTCATTTTAAATCAAATAAGGAAAAGACTGTAAAAGGTGTGTTAGATCTTGGTCTTTCATAAAGAAAAGATTTTTCATGTTAAAGTTCCTTTAAATAATAAATTCGTGTTTATATGTTAATTGCTTAATTGCTTTTTCTTTCAATATTTATGGAGGTAAAGCTATTTCTTATTAAAGACGAAAAAAGAATTAGATTACCTTAAACTATGAAAATCAGATATTTTGTGTTATAAAACATACAGAACAGCTTTAATTCAGAAATATTCACTAAAAACTGTTCTACAAATTAAATTCATGATTATATCTATAATTTTGACCACCAATATATGCATTAGATGCAGCAGTAATCTTCATGCTTTGAGGTAATTGTGCAGCCAGACTAATAGTCAGGAATAATACAGCAATTAAAAAAAGGATTTTTTTTATGATTGCAAGATTCAAGATGTAAATGCAACTTGAATCTTGCTATTTTATCATTGTCTGTTTATGAAAAAAGCTACTTTGTCAAATATTCATTTGACAAAGTGGCTTTTTGAATTTATTGTTAATTTTATAGCTTGTTAATTTTTGCACTTTGGGCTAACCCATTTTGGCTATTTATCTTAATTATATAAAATCCCGTATACAAGTTACTTAGATCGATACTACTCTCAATATTCGTTATTTTCAGCGATCTGATTCTTGAACCTGTATTATTATATATTTCCATACTTCCATTAGTTACTCCATGTACAAATAAATTAGTTGTAAATGGATTTGGATAAACGGAAATTACATTTGCTTTAGTTGAGTTCGTAATTAAAGATGTATTTGACTTTATTATGATAGTAACTGACGTAGATGTACTGGAAGCTCCTTTACTATCTTGAGCAAATGCTGAGATAGTATAAGTGCCTACTGCTGTGGGAGTCCAATTGATTGTATATGGTAATGTGGATGCTGTACCAATTAATTCACTTCCAGCATAAAAATCGACAAACTCAATTCCATCATTATCGGTTGCATTGACAGTAACATCAATTGTTGAACCAAGAGTGAAACTGCTGCTTGCTGTAGGAGCGGCAATAGAAACTACAGGTGGAGTATTAATAATTATTCCAGATTCGTTATTACTTTCAACAGGTCCCAATCCACCATTTAAAACTGACGGATCATAGTTTGCATCAGTTGATAACACAATTTTGTCCACTATGTAACCGTCTTCACGACGACGTAACTGAACTGTTTGTGTTCCTGCAGCACTAATCGTAAATTTTTCTGCAAATTTATACCAACCCCATGCTCCGATCTCTCCGTTGTCAATGCTGGCAAGCGCAATGTTATTTAAGCCAATGTAAACTGAATTGGAAGCACCATCAGGAGCATATCGACGAATCCATACTTTATACGTTCCGGTTGTTGCAAATTTCACATCGTAGCTTGTTTCAGCCGCATTTACCCAATCTCCATTTCCAGAACCACTATTTGCTGTTTGGATATATCCAGTTCCAGAGAAGGAAGCTTGTGAAGATGCTGTAGTCCAAGTTAAATTGCCCGGGTCAATTCGTGAGTCTGAAGCAGTCATATTCTCTGCTTCCATCGATACCAGTCCGCCTGCTTCTAAAAATGCTGATGGTGTCAATGGATTCACTTTAATCTGAATGGCACGCATTGTGGGTGTGCTTATTCCATCACTTACTTGAACACTACCATTTACTGTCCCTGCAGCAGTAAAGGTTTTTTGGACATTTTGCCCTGAAGTTTCATAGCTTCCATTTCCATCTAAATCCCACGCATAAGTTAAAGTATTGTTTTCTGCATCAGTGGCTTGAACCAGAAAATCAAGTTTTTCATTGACTTTGTTAGTAATTGTTGTTCTATCAATACTTGTTGTAGGATTAAGTGTCCCAGTTAATTCGTACATCACTTTCGAAATAACAGGTGGAAAATTATCTACAACCTTTATATGAACTATTCCGGAAATAGCTGTTTTTGCAGGTGAGCCATTGTCAGTTATCGATAAGGTAACATCGTACTCTCCTGCTGTTGTAAATATTTTGGGAACTGAGGCGGCTGGTGTACCTGTACCATTTTGTAGTGTGCCTCCCAAATTCCATTGATAGGATGCTATTGCAGAACCAGCAGGTACACTTGCGACAACATTGAATGTGGCAGCTGTTCCTGTTTTAATTATAGTTGAAACAGCACTGATTGAAACCTGAGGTCCAGCTAGTGTATATGCCCGCATTACAAGATCATCAGTAAATGCAGGATAGTTCACTGTTAAAATCATATCCTTTGCACTAGCAGTATATGTCTGTTGATAATTTGTAAAATAGGTACCCGTTTTCGGATTGTAAAACATAACGGTTACTGTTCCGGCATCCGGTGCTTTAAGTCCAAAAGTTCCGGCTGATGTGGCTGCTCCGGCTGTCTCGTTAACAAAATACGAAACAATTTCATTTGGTGCACGCATGGCATGACAATATTGTGACATAGGTTTTGGTGAAAACACATTATCATCTGCTTTTAAATTTAACCAGTCTGTCACTTTCCAGAATGGTTGAATGTATTGTATATATTGCGATCCCGGACCGGTATAAGTGATGTCTTGTATTTCTTCACATCCTTCTCCTGAATGATAGTTCCAGTGTGTTCCTGCGATATTCAATGTCCATAGTTGTTTGCGCCTGTGTTCTGCATTATTATTATTATGACGTACTTCTCTGCCCATTTCATCGCACCATGCAGGTTTGTTATATTTTAGCGCACCCAATGCCCATGTGTAATAGCGGCTCTCCAATCCATCAGATCCTGTACACGAATGATAAATGCTTACGTCTACCCACGATTCGCTACCATAAAGTGGTTCTGCTTGGGTACCAGGACTAGGAGCTATAGGGTGTTTGTAGGGGTCTATTAAATCAAGATAATCACCTATTTCTTTTTGGCAAGGTTTATTATTTGTTGACTCATTAAATGTTTCGTACATGAATACGGAAGTCAACGGCGACAAACGCGCAACCACATAATCGAGATATTTGTGAAGTGTAGTCCATGGTGCTGAATAACTCTGATAGGCTTCTGCAAGAACAAGCTCTGCAAGTATATTTTTGTCTTCTGCATACTTCAGAATAGTTTCAACTTTTCGCCAATAGGCTAGGTTGAATGAATTAAAATCGGGACTGTTACGAGTGCCACCCATTGGCCAGCAATTAAGTGCATCGATTTTTGTACCATTATACAAATCACCTTCAAAAGCGTAACGTAAAACATTCTGATTACGCGCAGCAGTTCGATCAATATACGCCTTCCATTGAGCGTCAGTACAATCCAATAGCATCCATGCCGTTTGCGAGCTAGGCATAAAAAACTCGCCGTTAGAATAGGTAAATTTATACACGTATGTTCCACCATGATCTTTGTTAGGTAATGCAAAACCTTTGCGAGTGCCAGCTACAACATTGAACGTCCCTGTATATGTTTCAGTTCCTTGACTATCGGTAAACTTTATTGTATAAGAGTATTGGCCAGTTTGAACCGGCGTAAAACGCTGATAAAAAAGGGTACCATCGTTACTGTCACAGAAACCATTTACAATTATAGCACTTTTACCAGAAGGGGTAAATGTACTTGCTATTGTAACATCTGTAAATCCATTTGTAGCAACTGGATTAGTGACTACAAACTTGTATTCAATCATTTGATATTGCTCTATTGTACCTGTAGGTGCTGTAAATGCAACGGTTCGGGCTTGGGTGCTGCTGATAAAAATTACAGATAATAAAAGTGTTAAAGTAAGCATTTTGATTAATCTACATTTTTGAACAGACCAGAATCTATAGTTTTTCATAAAATTTGAATTTTTGATGAATAAAAAAGGCTCTATAACGAATAAGGTGGGTAATCAAAATTGAGTTTACCTGAAATAAAATAGATCATGTTAATAAAATTCTTAGGATTTCTATATCCTCTTGCTCTTCTTTTAGCAAGTTGAATTTTAGAGTTAATCCCTTCTAATATTCCATTTGTGATTTTTGTATCAAAATATGCAACAATTCCCCACCAATGTGCTTTTACAGAATTTACGAATTTAGTAATTGGTTGTATTCCCGCTTCAAGTGCTTTCTGGCACCAAAACCAAAGATAGCCTTTAGCTTCTTCAATATCCTCGACATCAAATACATCCATAAAAAGTTCTCTTAACCTATATGTTTCTCCTAGTGTTGGATAGAGTGGTAGCAGCATATCTAATTCTGATTTTTTTGCTGCCGATAAATTATCATATTTACGAAGTATAGTATAACGATGTCCTTTTAATAATTCATTTCCTTTTCGTTCGGCTTTTCGAACTTCGTCCAGAGCTTTGTTTAGTGATTGAACTAAATGGAATTTGTCAAAAACGATCTGTGAGTCTGGCAAATATGTCATTGCTCCACTAACAAATGCAACAGACATATCCATACTTATAAGTTCAATACTCTCTTTTTTTCCTCCTTTTATTTCAAGCTCACTCACAAAAGATTCAATAGTGGACGAGTCCCTGCCTTCTGTTACAAAAATCGTTCTACGGGTATCCATATCAACAAATTGAGTAATATAACTATGTCCCTTCTTTCTCGAAGTCTCATCAAGTCCAATACGACTTACCTCACTTAAATCATCTTTTGAATATGCAAGCTCAATCCAATAATCAAACACTCTCCAAACACGTGGTGCCGTTACACCTACACAATCTGAAACCTTGCTGACAGGCATTTCGCTCTCTATCAATAGCATAGCACAAGCTTCAAACAATAAGGTAAATCCACTTCCAGGGCGAGCCCATGGTACTTCAATTATATTAATCTTTCCTTCATTATTTACTAATCTTGGAACTCGAGCATATAAATAACAACGATGTTGGAAAAAATTTAAATGTTGCCAACGTTTGCTTTCTGTATCATAAGCTGTTACTCTTTCACCAGTAGAAGTGCAAAAGCGAAAACCTCGCTCAAAATCTATGTGAATATGAAGTTCTTTCACATTTGGTACTACTTCTACAAATTCTACATTTGTGATAATCCAAGGCCGATCTAACCCTAAGGCTAACGAAAATATCTCTGTGCTATTCATAATACAAAGATATGAATTATGGGGCTACCCACCTAAAACGTTATAGAGCCATAAAAAATGTGTCTATTTCATTTTTTTTGTATTTAATCCAAGATTTAAATAAAGAAAAGAATTTGTTACCAACACCATGCCCAAAAGAGCTATTGCATCAGTAACAAATTCTATATGTGGAATTAGTTCAGCATTATTCGACAACTAATTTTTTCCGTAGCAATTGTCCATTCTCAAGTGATACCACCATGACATAGATTCCATTTGGGTATGCCGACAATTGGATGTTTGCCTGGTCTGCCCCGATTTGTTTCATGTCCATTACCCGCCCGCTTGCCGAAATCAGTTCAATCCGATTGATGCGTGAACCGGCTGAAACGGTAACATAGTTTTTTGTTGGGTTTGGATAAATGCCCACGGTGCTTTGAACCTCTGTGTCCTGGGTTCCATTTCCTTTTATTTTAAGTGTGGAACCTGCTTCGGGAACCGCAATAACGAAATAGGTTGAACCAGCCCCCACGGAGCCTGCTGCCTTGTTCGCACCAAAGACCACAGTGCCGGTTAAGTTTGCACTGTACAGGTCAAATGTTATATCACTGGTTGTAATCTGCTGATTGGCAATTTTGGTAAATCCCAGGTTTGTCATCCAATTAGGCACAGAAGTTGCTGTAGCGCCGTAAGCTATGTAAACCCTTGCCGAGGTGCCGAAGGTGGCACTGAATAAATTCTCAGTTGTCAAGGACTTGTCGTCATTGGCTGCTTTAATAAACTCAGCCCCCACCAAGGCGCTTGGCAATGTGCTTATGGTATAAGTCCGGTCGGTATAATAGGTGTCGTTTGCCTTCAAACCCGTAGCCTGAACATACTTGGGACCATTGGTTACGTTGGTAATGACCTGCACGGCACTACTGCACTTTGCACTTTCCACTTGTGCATTCCCCGAAGGCGTATAGCTGGCATTGGTAGTTAAAATAAATTTATCTACTCCCATTCCTTGTTCACGCCGACGAATGTTAATGGTTTTCGTGCCTGCTGATGAAACGCTGAAGGTAGTTGTATGTTTAACCCAACCCCATCCTGTTCCAGTACCATTATCAAATGTGGCACCGACTGCTGTTCCGTTCATTCCCACATATGCACTATTACTTGAAGATGTTGGGGCATAGCGGTATATCCACATATAATAATTCCCAGTTGTATTGAACGTGACATCGTATGACAAATCAGCCGCTTCGATCCAAATCCCGTTTGCATAATTATTAATGGTAGTGTTCATGTATCCGCTTCCTGCATATCCTGAAGCCGTGGTTTCCTTTTCCCATCCGATAACATCGCCATTGATGTTTTTGGATGTATAGTTTTCGCATTCAACGGTTACCATTCCACCTGTTTCGCAGAATGGCTGGGATGCATCGATCACCTGAAGTGCTAAGGTTTGTGAATTAACATCCCCGTCAACATCGGTAACGGTAACGGTAAGCGATTTGTTACCACTTGTTGCAATGGTTCCTTGCAATAAACCATCCGTAGTAAGGATTGTTCCAACTGGCAAACTTGCCGAGGACCAAGTCATGGGTGTGCCGGTTCCTGTTGCTGTCAGTTGAATGCTGAAAGCAGTATTTGCAACAACGGTCTGGGTAATAGGCTGAATAACAGGAGAGTCATCAAGGATAGTATTGAGTTGCGATACCACCTCGTTTGAAGAGGTTCCTCCTGTAAGTTGTATTTTCAGTTGTGCATTGTTAGCCGCATTGGTTGGTATTTGGAAAGTGATGCTTTGTCCGGTTCCGCTTGCAAAGGTACTTCCACCCACTATAGAAATTGCCCACGAGAGGTTCAATCCGGTGGCAGTAGCTGTTACGGATTGACCGGGTGAGAATGTTGTTGATGCCAGTGGTGCAGTAATCACAGGACTTGATGAAGCGTTAGCTAAATAAAAGTAATTGATACAAGCCCGGCTGTTAGGTGCAGAAAAGCTGTAATTACCAGATAAATTATTGGTGGTAGTTATTGTTTTGTCAATTGCATTTATTTGTTTCAATGTCCATGTACCAGCAGGAAGATTGGCGGTAATATTAGCTGCTGCATCAGTAAATATTGCAAATTGGGTTCCTGTCTGCTGAAGTACTTTAAATTCAGTAGAGGCAGCAGGGAATATAGAAGAACTATTGACTACCGGCTGCAGTTTCCAAAATTCTATATTGGCATTTATAGCATCTGCCAGCCATTTTAAATATGCTGATGCAGAATGTTCTGTAGCATTGAAGTTCCCATTATAATACTGACCTGTTCCTTTCGCAGGCTTGTAGGCAGTAGAACCAAACCCTCCGCCGGAAAAAGAACCTAAGACACCTTCGATAACATCCTCTTTGGTGTAAACATCACCGGCACCTTCATAGCCATTTTCGTCATTTATACTGGGCATGCCTATTGGCGTCCTGTTGTAATTCAGAATCGTATTTGCTGCTGCATCCGATAAATCTTTTGTTTTTAGCTGAGCAATCTTGTGGTCATTCCAGGCAGGTGTGGTATTTAATGCCGTGTTCCATCCTGTTCCTGAGTTTGGGTGTATACTCAAAGGGTTGCCATAGGGAATATATTTTCGCAGTTGCTGCCCCATTGCTATAGCCTGCGTTGAAGTAAGAGGGTCTTTTATGTCCCATTCGTTTGCCAGGCAAAACCAAACATTTGGATAGCTTCCGTAACGAGCAGCTATATATTTTACATAAGCCTCGCCATTGTCTAAATATAATCTTTTATAAAGAATCAGATCCATAATAAGATCTTTAATCAGAGCAGCTTTTATGGCCACATCTGCTTTTGAATTGTAAAACCCCACATTAGGATAGGTTCCCGCCGGGGGTGCTCCATTATATCCCTCAGAACCATCAATCATGCAACGCAGTTTCTTATAATAATTGGCATTCCCATTTACATCAGAGGTTATGCCTGCAGCATCCCTTTTCCAAAGAAAATCGTAATGAGTATTCCCTATAACAAACTGATGTGTCCCATCATTACGTTTGTACCAACGTCCGCCTCCTGTTGAGGTTTCCACCGCCCAAAACCCATGATGGGATGAAGCGGTGGCAGTAACATAATCGCCTTCTTTTTGGTTGTTCAGTAAGGTTGCGGTTGAATATACATCCTGCAAAATCCATTTACCGGTTTTGCTAGGACAGAATCGTACTTTGAAAACACTGCCACTGTTCCCACCAGTACCGTTCCCATCATAGAATCCCCAGATTTTATAACTTGGAGAGCCACTTTCGTGAGTAAATGTTACCCAAAAATCCAAGTTGGGATTATCTTGTGTTTGACTGGGTCCGGCAAATGTGATTTCAGCAACGGAATAAACGGCCGATGTGCCAACTTCTGCAGCTTTTATTGTAACTACAATCAGACTAAATAGCAGAATAAAGAGATATGTCTTTTTCATTTTCTTGAAGTTTAATTTTTTTTATTAGGTGATTAATCCATGATTTAAATAAGAATTTGTTACCAACACCATGCCCAAAAGAGCTATTGCATCAGTAACAAATTCTATATGTGGAATTAGTTCAGCATTATTCGACAACTAATT
>JAAFGX010000027.1 GCA_010365115.1 Paludibacter sp. | reverse complement strand
TACTGTTGTTAATGCCGATTGCAAATTCCGCTTGCGGAAGGCTTACAAACAAATTGGACAATCCCGTTACACGGGATGTTCCATAAGACGAACTTGCCTGCGGCAGGCAGGGTCGAAATTGGACTATATTCTTTGTGCAATCGGTATTAGAATCTTCTGTTATAAATTCAGTCATTTATTTAAAAAAAAAACTGCCACAAAGTTAATTCGCAGCAGTTTCATTTTCTAAAATAATTTCTATTTAATCAAAAGTAATTTCTACGTATGAAACTATAAATTCGACCCTACGATTTATACTTCGTCCAATTGCAGTTTTATTCGTTGCAACTGGCAATGTATCTCCATATCCATTAGTATTTATTCTGCTTTCTTCAACACCTTTTCTGACAAGGTATTTTTTTACTGCAATTGCACGTTTACTTGACAGGATTAAATTTGTTTTAGAATTGCCAACATTATCAGTAAAACCTCGAACTTCAATTAAATAAGTTGGATTTGCGATTAATACTCCTGCAATTTGATTTAATATCTTATTTGAACGTGGCAAAATCAGACTGTTTCCCGATTCAAATTGAATTCCTTGTAAAGCCTTCTGGAACAATGATTTCAATTCCTGATTTATTACTGGCTTCACTTCAACCGGCTTAATCAAAGGTTTTATTTTGGCTTTTACCTCTTCGCATCCATTATTAGATGCAATGCCCTTCACAGTTGGACATTTATCAAGATAATCTGGAATGCCATCACCATCAGTATCGATCGGACAGCCATTTTTGTCAATCATTCTGCGAGCAAGCAAAGGAGTTTCTGGACACAAATCAAGATGATCTAACACGCCATCACCATCAGTATCTATCTGGCAACCAATGGAATCAACTTTCATTCCAACCATCGTATCAGGACATTTATCCAAATAATCAAATACACCATCTTTATCAGAATCAAGTTCGCATCCATTGATATCAACAAAACCTCTGGCTATCAATGGAGTATTTGGACATTTATCCAGATAATCAGGCACACCATCTCTATCATCATCAAGTGGACAACCGTTTTTATCAATTTTAGCGTAAGCTGCCTTAGGCGTGCTGGCACATTTATCAAGATTATCAGGTACACCATCACCATCGCTATCAATAGGACAACCTTTCTTATCAACTTTTACTTCTAACGGAGTATCCGGACATTTATCTTTTCTATCTACAACCCCATCTTTATCGGTATCTTTTCTGTTCCCAAGTACAAGATTTACACCAAATGCGACATTGAAACCTGAAGTTTTAGAAGGAATTAAGGCATTAAAAATCGGAAAATCAGAATTGATTTGATTCAGTTGAAGTGGTATGTAATACAACGGAATATAATCAGCAGAAACAAACCAATGAATAAAACCTGTCCGTAGTCCAATTCCGGCACCGATATTGCTCATTCTACCGTTCAGAATTGAATAAGAAAGCGACATATTAAACCAGTTGACGGGTCGTCCGTTAATAGATGCAGTAAATTCCTGAAAGGGCGTTTTGTTTTGAAATAGAGTTCTCGACAGAAGTCCCAGACTTAATTTATTGTTCAATAAACTATATTCCACACCAACGTTTATTTTGGGCGAAGTATTTGTATTGTAAGCAGTGGAAAGTGTTTCAACACTATCTTTGAAGGAACTTTGAATGGAGCTAAACAGCGAGTCGGCAATTGTATTGAAATTTGTATTGGAATTGATATTCAAACTATCTAAACCTGTAAATTTATAATCGACTTCAAAACCAATCTTTTTCAAATTTTTATTCCAGCGAATCATTCCAAAATCGGTAAGTGCTGCCGAAAGTGTCAGGTTCTTTATTGGTTTATACGTGAACCCCAAATCAAAGCCAGCACCCAAACCCGATGGTTTTACATAATCGAGTATCGAAGTTGGAAGTGCCAGATCAAAAGTTTGAAAGCTATTTCCATTCAAATCAATTGGCGACGAATAATTAATCGACCCGTTTCCTTTTAAAGCCCATTCCTCAATGCCAGCATTTAATGTAAAGTTTTCATTCACTGCCGAAACATTTGCGTTTCCGTATAAAAGTTTCAATTTTGCTCCTACCGTCAATTTGTCGTTAAGCACTCTCGAAAAACCTAAACCGGCTTCTGTATAGGCAGTGGCCTGCAAACCCAACGGCCTGAAATCAAAGAAATTGTTTTCCAGCTCGGGAGTTCCAAAGAACAAAAGTTTCAAAATATCCGAAGGGATTCCTATTTGTCCGTCTATTTTTTCCTTTAACGAAAAGTTCCAATACGATTTACCGGTTCGAAATCCGAATTCCAGCAAATTTACCTGAAAATCGGCATTAATTCCGGTTGTTGGTTTCAAAGCATTATAGAAGTTCCGTTTATTTCCATTTGGATGTAAAAAGGTTATTGGATTTCCATTAGCATCATTATAAACCACATCTTGCAGTGTAATTGAATTATTCCCCAAATTGAATTGTGAATAACCAAGAACCGGAAATCCCAAATAGAAATTACTCAGAGGCTGAAATGCTGGATTTAAGGAATTCCTAACCGGCAGGTTTTCCATAAAATAAAGGGTATTAACCTGTTGCGATGACAAAAAACCCGTCGAAAAAACGAAATAGATGAATAGGATATATTTGAATCTTATGTTTCTTTTCAAAATCGGAAAATTTAATTATTAAATGGATTTACAATACCACTCCCTTTCACAAAAAGTCCAAGTTTTACACCAAAACTATTTTTAGTTGTAAAGTTTATCGGATTTGAAGTCATGACCCCATTAATATCTTTTTCATCACTTTCTAAATCAAGTGAATAAATAATATATTTTGATAGTTTCAATGCATCAATCTGCTCTTTATTTATCATTATTTTAATGAGTTGAGGTACTACTTGATCTACAGTTCCATCAGGTTTCAGGGTAGGAGAATTCAATATGTATTGACTTGTTATATTACCGAAATTAGAAATATCAGTTATTGTTGAAATTGATCCGCCAATAGCAGCAATTGTATCTTTTGGCAAATCAGATTTCCAGTATGTCATTCTATATTTTGCTTTTACAGGCAATCCGTTTTTAATTTTCAAAACCAATACAGCTGAATCCACATTATCTAACATAGTTCCAATATTCAAATTCTTAATAGTATCGGTCATGGTAAACTTGCTTCCACTTTTAAATTGTAATGGAATAATGACTTTCAAATTAACTTTCAAATTATTGTCGGCAGTAAAATAATTTGAATTTCGATTAATATTTGTAGCTACTGAAATTTTATAATCCATCACATTAGGATAGGGATTATTATCAAAAAAATGATCTATATCTCCGTTTATTGAGTCAAAATTATTGAAAATTTTAATTACTGAGTTGCCTACAACTGTAGGACCTTCAAATACCTCTGTTAAATATCTATTTTTAGTTTGAGATACAGGATCTTTGAACATTGCCTCAAATACTTTATCTGGTGTCAATTTATTATATGCTTTAAAATAATCAATCTTAATATTGAAATTCATGCCGACATTTGTGATGGCAGAAACTTCTAATTGAGGATTCGCTAATCTTAAAAACGAATTTGGCATATAACTTTTATAGTCAAATGGCAATTCATACTTTTCAGAAGATTCGGCATTAAGTTTAAATAATCCGTATACAATAGAATAATTCATATCTTCAAATTTCATATTTAGTATCACGTTCGAAGTTGGAGATATAATTATATTTGTGTTTTGAGTTTCAACAAATATATTTATTTTGAAAGGAATTATATTTGCTCCATTCAACATTACAGATAATTTTCCAATATTTATATAACCTACCTGTCCATAAGCAACAGGTTTGAAAGATGGCTTTATTCCACTATTTATTCGAATCATATCATCTGGAAAATCGAATACAATTCTGAAAGCTGTAGCAGGAATGCCTTTTAAATCGGGTGAAACATCGAAATCTACTTTCATCTTAGCTGAATTGATTATTGCACTATCAACGCGCTCATCAGTTACCGAACTGCTGTTAATAGGTAATTCAACTGTTGCATCATAAGGTGGTAAAATAATAGGAAAAAATGCAGGTATAATGACTGTGTCAGGTGATAGTATAATAATTTTAGAAAATGGTTTAATTGTATCCGCCAAATTCAGTTTATCATACGTATATGGAAACGTAAACGATTGATTATATGTTATTTTGTTACCGGTAGTATCAAAATTCTCAGGCAAACCAAACTTATTCAGAAGATCTTCTATAGTCACACTCCCCTCGCCTATTGGAAGTACGAGGGATTCATCTATCATAATATCTGTGGAAGTATTTAGTAAATCAAAATCGGAAACACATGATGTAGAAATGAATAAGAATATCGATATAAGTGGTAAAAAGTGTTTTTGTTTCATTTATTGTTGGAGTTATTGTAAAATATTTACTGATTATAATAGTAAAATATTGTATTTTAAAACTGAATTAATTGATAAATGTAATTTCACCCTTAAAACTTTCTTTCATCACAACACAATATAATTCTTTTATACTATTGAATATCTAACAATTAAACCACTTATAGTTTTATTACTACACGTAATACTTAATGTGATTTGAAATTTAATATTGCATTGAAAAATGCAAATTTATCAGGTTATGTATTGTGAATGAAGGGTCAAAGATAACGAATTTTTAATTTAATTGTTTCCTTTTTACAATTAAAAAAAAATCAATCAAATCAATTTGTTTCACAACGACAATCATTACTTGGTTTTGTTTGTTGAAGACCCTTTTTGGATTTTAAAAAATTAGTATTATCTGATTTAATATAACCATTTCGCGAATCTTTTATCATGGGTTTTCTTTTGGTTTTCAAACCTTTATTTTTTTCAATTATATCTGATCTGCGATATTTCTGAACGTTTATCGGGTGGTCAAATACGAAACTCAGTCCCGTCGAAAAGTTAAACACTCTGGAATTATAGGGGATAGGAATATTCCAATCGGGAAAACGGGAATTTATATCAGTAAGCGGGAAGCTAATTTTATGAAAATATATATAATCTGCTGTGGCAAAATAATTTACGATTCCAAATTTAAAACCAATGCCAGCTCCAAAAGTAGACAATGTTCCGTTAAAAAGCGAATAACTCAATGATGCATTTAACCATTTATTTGGTCGAATATTGACTGAAGTGGTTATTTCCTCGGTGAATGTATTTTTAAAAAACTGTGTATGTGATAGAAATCCAAATCCTACTTTATGTTCTAGTAAATTGTACTCAAATCCTAAATTTAACTTTGCAGTTGTACCAGTACTATAGGTGTCGTTTGATTTACTCTTTGTGGTTGAACCGTTAAAAGCCATTGACACGGAGTCGATTAATAAATTTCCAAAAATAAGTTGATTATACACCTCATTATAAGTACTAAGAGTTGAATTACTATTTAACTTTGTAATTCCATTGTAAGTATAATCAACCTTATACCGTAAGTTAATAGTATTTATATTCCAATGAATAAAACCCAAATCGAGAATAGCGGCTGATAAGTTTATATTTTCGTTCAAATGATAATCAATACCCAAATCAACTCCAATACCCATTCCGGAAGGTTTTAACCAATCAATAAGTCTTGGGGGATTTGAGTAAGAAGATGATTGAAAATTATCTCCAATATTTAACTGTACAGGACTTGAATAGTTAACTGAACCTTCACCTTGCAATACCCATTTTGACAATCCTGCATTAATAGTGAAATTTCTATTTGTATTTGATAAATTAGCGTGACCAAACAGTATTTTAAATTTACCACCTATCGACCATTTTTCGGTTACATCCTTAGCAAGTCCAAATGCAGCCTCGGTATATGCAGTGAAATCTGTTTTAAGATTTGTAAAATTGAATGAATTATAATATATATCGCGAGTTCCGTAAAACGATAGTTTAAAAACATCTTTTGGAATGCTAAGCGTTCCATCCAACCTTTCTGTCAGGGAAAAAGTAAGGTAAGAAGATTTATAGTGAAAACCAAAATCTAAAAGATTTGATTGTAGATTAGCTCTTAGAACTGTGTTGTTTTTCAACGTTTTATAAAATCGATCGATGCTGAGAGAATCATTTAAAAACGTTATCGTTTTTCCATTTTGGTTATATACAATATCTTTCAACGTAACCGAGTTATTGCCAATATTAAACTCAGTATAACCAATAACTGGAAAACTCAGATAAAAATCATTTGCTGGTTGAAAGGACGGATTTAATTTATGTCGCACAGTGGAGGTTTCCAGAAAATACAATGTATTAGGCTGCTGTGCATATAAATTAAGTGAATTTCCACTTATCAGGTATAAAAAAAACAATTGTAATTTTAATTGCTTCATTATTCAATTTTTCTGTTGTTCATATCAAACTCAGATTCTTCCATTCACTAAAATTCCTACTTTTAAATCAAAAGTGTTTAATTTAGTAAACTGAATTTTAGAATCATCCTGTTCGCTATCTATTACAATTCTATAGGTTATTGTCTTTGCACCCCGGAGTATTTTAAGTTGTGCCTTTGTAACAGAAATAGATACAATTTGGTTCGATTCTCTGCCCGTTTGAACAACACCATCCTTATCGACTTCAGCAGAGTTAATATCATATACTTTAATAAAATCAGTAGGCACAATATTACCAAAAGAATCAAGAACCTCAATAATAAATTTAGATTTCACAGGAAGTCCATTTTTTATTTCAAGAATCAGGGAACTCGAATTAATATTATTTTTTGATAATCGATCAAGTGCTTTATCCACTTCGTCAAAAACATTATCAAATTTACCTTCAAAAACATAATATGTTCCTTTGTTAAACTGCATTGGAATAATGGTTTTCAAAAATGCTTTAATCATAGCATCAGAAGTAATAAACTGTGGTGTGCGATCGTTTCGGGTTAATTCTTCATTCACCGATACCGAAAATTTGTATTCGATGACATCCGGCATAATTTCGCTTTCGAATAATGCATTTGTCTCGCCCCAATTCTGATTGATTGTGGGCATTAATTTAGTTACTACTTCTCCGGGAAATTTTGGTTTTTCTTCCATATTTACGATCATAGAATTTGAACTGTGTTGATCAAACCATGCATAAACAGGCTCTACAGTTGTATTATCCATTCGTATGGCTTTAATATATTCAATATTAAAACTCAAATACGACCCAATATTGCTTGCAACACTTAATTCCAGTTGTGGATTGATAAATTTCATTCTGCCATTTGGAAGGATTTTATTTAAGTTTATAAATTTTTGAATCATCTGATTATCAGTAATTTCAGGTTTAAAATATCCGTATGCTACCTTATAGTCTATTTCATCGAAATTCAACATACAAGTAATCGTTGAATTTTCATCCAGAATTAATGATGTAGATCCGGTTTTCACTGCTATTTTTATTTCAACGGGAATGCCTTTAGCTTCATCTTTGGTGTTCAACACAAAATTTGACATCAAAATCTTAGTTGAATTTCCCAAAGTTGTTGGAGAAAAAATAATATCAGGAGAGGAACCATCTAATTTACGAATAGTTTTTTCAGGAAATCGGAGGGTTATTTGCAAATTCGAGGGTTTTAATCTTTCTAAAGAAAATTCAGAAATTTTAAAATTCAAAGAAGCTTTTGAAATTTCTAAACTATCAATCCGTTGTACTTTGGTATTTGAATTGAAACCTAAGTCAATAAAACCCTTATCAGTTTTTACGGGAAATTCACTAAAAGGCAATATTTTCAAAACGCCTTCAGGATATAAACTGATACTTTTCACAAGTACTGCTTGATTAACGTTTAATTCGATTTTCTTGAATTTAAACTCAGAAGTATCGGTTTCCTGAAAATATATATTATTTTCTTCATCGGCTGCAAATCCATCAATTTTATTATTAATCAAAAAATCCCAGATATCAATTTTAACAGTTCCAATAGGTATAATAATTGAAGGCTGAATGCTTATTTCATTCGAAATATTATGAATATCAATATCTGCTTCGCATAAACAAAACAGAAATGCAACTGATATTAAAAATACATATTTAATTAATAAATTTTTCATATACAATATTTATTCACTTTCAATCATATAACATTTGAAAATGAAAAATAGCAATGTAAAATGAAAAAAATATTTTTTTTATTTATAAGAACAAAAAAAACAATAAAATTACAAGTGGAGTTATACGTTTTTTTGTGGGAAGTTAACCAGATAAACCGTTTCGGTAGCACGCGTGAGAGCAGTGTACAACCATCTGTAGAAATCACTGTTCAGTTGGTCTTCAGCAACTTGTCCGGGGTCTACAAATACTTTTTTCCATTGTCCACCCTGGGCTTTATGGCAAGTAACAGCATATGCAAACTTTACTTGCAACGCATTGTAATATTCATTTTCAAAAACCTTTTTGAATTTATCCCTTTTATTGGTAATTTCTGGATAATCCTCGGCCACCGCTTCGAACAGTTGATTGGTAAGTTCATTCATCTTTGCGGGCGAATCAGCCTGCAAACCATCGAGCCAAACACGTGCGTCTATCTCCCATTCGTAATCTAGAGATCTCAATGACAAATCAACAAATCGAAAACCATAAATCTCATGGTATTTTCGCACCCGCACCACTTGCAAAATATCGCCGTTGGCAATAAAATCAATTTCCTTATACGGCTTGTTCCAAAAATAATTATTTCGGGTCACCATCAGCAAATCTCCGTTCGTCAGCTCTTCTTCCTTCATCATCACCCGCGCTCGAATTCCGTTATTGTAAATATTGGCACGCTTATTTGACCGCGTCACCACAATAGTATCCTCCACTCCCACTCCATCGTACGCCCGCTGAATTTCATCGATCAGCTCCATGCCGTTCAGTTTGCAAATATCGGTGAAACCGTCCAATTCAAATGTTGGAAATTCGGTTGTTCGCTCTTCGGTAAGCTGATTGCGCAACAAAGTAGCGTTGTGCAAAATTCCACTTTCCAACGCCTGACGAACAACATGCGTCAATGTGAATTGTTGCAAATGCAACCCATACCCCAACAGTTTTTCCGGTTCCAGAGCCGGACTATGTGGTTGCAAAACCGGAGGCAGCTGGGCAGTATCGCCTAGCAGCAAAAGACTGCAACCTTCGCCGCCGTACACAAACTGAATCAAATCGTCGAGCAAACGACCCGACCCGAAAGCAGTATCCGCTCCCGAATTAGAAATCATGGAAGCCTCGTCGACAATAAAAAGCGTATGATTAAACAGATTGTCAGCCAGTTGGAAACGAAATTCAGACATGGATTTCTGGCGATAAATCCGCTTATGAATGGTAAACGCCGGAAAACCTGAATATCCGGCAATCACTTTAGCCGCCCTGCCTGTAGGTGCAAGTAACATGGTTTTTTGTTTCAGTTCGTTCAATGCCCGTACCAATGCACTCACAACCGATGTTTTTCCTGTTCCGGCATACCCGCGCAATAGAAATACTTTTTCTTTATCAGTCGACATCAAGAAAACACCAAGCTCTTCAATCAGATGAGTTTGCTGTTCGGTGGGCTCAAAAGGAAGCTGAGCCAGAATGCGCGATGCGATAAAATTCTGTAACATATTGCAAAGATAAGCATAAGCAATTAATTATTTTCAAAGAGTGGATGTTTTGAAAAATTAAATTAAATTTGCAACCTAATGGTTCGAATATCGAAACAAGTAATCTCTCGTGATTTTTTTCCTGAAAATTTAAAGCAACCAAAACCTTAAAAATGATTACAAAAGAAGCTGCATTCAAAAAAATATCTGATTTGGTTGAACGTTTTGAAGAACAATTTACTTCATACAAAAAAGCGGACTACAACGAAACACTTACTCGCCGCGATTTTATTGACCCATTTTTCAAAGCACTTGGTTGGGATATCGACAACGAAGAAGGTTACGCACAATCTTATCGCGAAGTGATTCACGAAGACAAAGTAAAAGTGGGCAGGGCAACCAAAGCCCCCGATTATTCTTTTCGGCTGAGTGGTGGCAAACGATTGTTTTTTGTTGAAGCAAAAAAGCCAAGTGTTTCTATAAAAGATGAAATTCAACCAGCCTACCAGGTGCGCAGATATGGTTGGAGTGCAAAATTAGCGATAAGCGTTATTACTGATTTTGAAGAATTTGCAATATACGATTGCACCCGAAAACCAATTTCCACGGATAAGGCTGCTGTAGCTCGCATAAAATACATCAACTACAAAGACTATGTTAAAGAGTTCGACTTTATTTGGAACACTTTTTCGAAAGAGCGTGTTTTAAAAGGTAGTTTCGATAAATTTATAGAAGGGAATGCCAATAAAAAAGGTACAACCACAGTCGATAGGGAATTTCTCATTTCACTCGACAGTTGGCGTACCTATTTGGCAACTTCAATAAGTTTGAGAAATAAAGAACTGAATGAGGACGAAATAAATTTTGCAGTCCAGCAAACCATCGACCGCATTATTTTCTTGCGAATTGCCGAAGACAGAGGTGTAGAACCATATGGAAACCTGCAAGTTGCCGTGAAACAAGGCGATTATTATCAAAACCTTTTCAGCGTGTTCAAAGATGCTGACGACAAATATAATTCCGGCTTATTTAACCTAAAAAAAGACCAAATAAGTCAGAACCTAAAAATTGACAACAAGGTACTAAAAACCATTCTCAACGAGTTGTATTATCCCTTAAGTCCTTACGAATTTTCTGTTCTGTCGGTAGAAATTTTAGGAAGTGCTTACGAGCAATTCTTAGGTAAAGTAATCAGAATTACACCTTCGCATCATGCCATTATTGAGGATAAACCGGAAGTACGGAAAGCTGGAGGCGTTTATTATACTCCTCAATACATTGTGGAATACATTGTAAAAAATACGGTGGGGAAACTCGTTGCTGGTAAAAAGCCAACTGAAATAAGCAATCTGACAATTGTAGACCCTGCTTGTGGAAGCGGTAGTTTTTTAATTGGCGCATATCAATATCTACTCGATTATCATAAAGATTATTATTCCAACAACGGGAAACCTTCAAAAGGAGGTACCAAAAATAATCCGCTTACACCCGAAGGCTACTTGACCACTGCCGAAAAGAAGCGTATTTTACTCAACAATATATATGGAGTGGATATTGACATTAATGCTGTGGAAGTTACCAAGCTAAGTTTATTGTTGAAGTGCATGGAAGGCGAAACTTCAGCTTCCATATCTCATCAATTATCCATGTTTAACGAACGTGTTTTACCAACATTGGAAAACAATATAAAAGATGGAAATAGTTTGGTGGATTTGGATTATTATGATGAACAAATTGATTTTGGTGATGAAAAGAAAATAAAACCATTCAGTTGGCAAAGGGCATTTCCTGAAGTATTCAAAATAGAAAAACCAACAACAAATCAAAATTTTAAAGCTCAATTTAATAAGGTAAAAGAACTATATGATGATTCGAATGATTTAATTGAGAAATATAGCGTAAAAGATGAACTTACAATTTACGGAAGACATGGCGGATTTGATGTTGTAATTGGAAATCCCCCCTATTTAGGTGGCAGGGAATGGAAAACAGAAAATGGAAATGTTTATGACTACTTTATAAGCAAATACAAAGTTGCAGAATATCAATTTGACATTTACGCTTTATTTTGGGAAGCTGGTATAAAGCTTTTAAATCAAAAAGGTCTTATCGGTTTTATAACGCCAAATACATGGCTTAATAATCAAAGCAATAAAAAGTTAAGAAATTATATCTTAGAAAACACTTCTATAAAAAAAATTGTTGATTATTCAAAAATTAGGGTTTTTGATCAAGCCACAGTTTTACCTATCGTTACAATACTTGAAAACAAAATATCTAAAAATAATATAACTGAAGTTTTCGAACCTATTGAAAAGGCATTTGTCATTACTCAGTCTGTTCATCAGGCGATTTGGAACGATGGAGATTTGAATATAATTAACATTAATTTAAGTCATAACGATTTACAATTAAGAGATAAAATTGAAGAAAATACGCAAGAACTTGAAAAATTAGCTTTAATCAAATTCGGTATTAAAATATATGAAACTGGGAAAGGAAAACCCGTACAAAAAGCAAATTTTCCAAAAGATCGAGTTTATGAATCTGACACAAAAATTGATGAGACTTATCGTCCTTATTTAGAAGGAAAAGACATCAACCCGTATTCTATCATTTACAAAAATAGATGGTTGAAGTATGGTGAAAATCTTGCAGCTCAGAGAAACCCGATTTTGTTTGAAGGAGAAAGAATACTTGTTAGAAGAATTGTTGGAAAGACTTTAATTTCGGCTTATACTAATAGCGATTATGTAACAAGTCAACTGTTGCAGATAGTTAAACCAATTGATCAATCAATTTCAAAATTTTTATTAGGAATTATCAACTCAAAACTTTTAGCGTTTTATTTTAGAAAGAAATATAACAGACAGGATAAAACATTTCCAGAAATTAGAATTTATGAGTTGGCATCACTACCAATAAAGCAAATTGATAACGAAAAGAAACCATTGCAAAATGAAATTGTAAAATTCGTTGACCAACTTCTTAAACTCAACGAAGAAAAGGCAACCACAAAACTTCAAACTTCAATTTCGCAACTTGAAAGTAGAATTGAATATTGTGAAAACAAAATTGATGAGATTGTATATCAATTATACGAATTAACAGACGAAGAAATAAAAATAGTGGAGGGAAAATGAAAAGTACCACTCAATTGAAATTAGACGATGCTTTGCTAAATGCAGAAAACTACATTGAGCAAATGAAAACCATGGACGACAAAAAACTGTCTAAGAATCTTGATTTGTTTCGCGAACAAATGGAACGAGCTTACAGGCAAGGTAACAAGGAGGCTTACGAATTGCTTTGCGAATATGAACGACAAACAATTATAGCTCGATTATCAAAATAATTTCTAAAGTTCCGCAACAGAAACCTCCACTTTCTTTTGCGCCAACTTCAATATTTCGGGATTTTCCAAAATATAATCCGTTGCCGTTTTATATCCATGTTGGTAAATGTCCATGTACGCATCGAAACTAAACTCATTGAATTCATCAATTGCATTTGGCTCAATTAAAAACTGGCACAAATCACGACCAACTTTCGAATTCTGATGTTGCACAGCTCGTACCGAATACGCTAAATTATCAGTCGGTTTTTTTAAATCTAAAGGCAAACGATGAGGAATAACATCCACTCCGATAATTGTTTTACAAAACTTTTCAATGCCTTGCGCCGGCATATTATTCAACAAACCGCCATCTACATAAAATGCATCATTCAACTTCATCGATTCAAAAAGGCCCGGAATGCTGGCCGAAGCGGCTACCCATTTATCAAGCTTGTCTCCAGAATCCATTATTTCCCACTGTGCAGTATTGAGATTCACAACACAAACATGCATCTTTTTCTTTAAACCTTCGAAACTATTGTGAGGAATAAGTTCACGAATTAACGAGTGTAATAAAGTGTGTGTCGAAATTCCTGATTTAAGAAACGTGGGGCGAAAAGTCATCAATTTGGTGACTTTATATAATTTATCATCCTTAATGAGCTGGAGCATTTCGGCTGGTGAAAATCCTGCGGCATAAAATGTTCCTATAATTGCTCCCATGCTTGAACCTACAATTTGTGTTGGAAAAATACCATGTTCTTCGAGTGATTGAAACACACCGATATGAGCCAAACCTAATGCTCCTCCTCCACTCAAACATACTCCCAATTCATTTCTAGAAGTAGATAAATTGAAAAAATCTTTAATAATTTTCATTGATTATTTATAGTTTAATGCTCTAAAGAAATTATAGTTCTAGTGCATTTATGTTAATGGAACAAAAACTTTTGATATATAAAACGCTTAAAAGGATAATTTGAGTTATTTTTGTATGAAAATAATTACCTAATAAATTGATATTGTTTTTTTGAATTTTATTTGTACCATTTTTTAAATAAAGTTTTTCACTATCAATCTGTAGGAACTAAAAAAACTATATACATGAAACGTTTCAGATTAATTTTTGTTTTAACATTGTGCGTTAATTTTTCATTTGCTAACTTATTATATGATATCACCGATGGAAAATTTAAAATAAAAGATACCGAGTCGCCAAAATCAATGAAAGATGGTGAATTTTACACATTGATGGTGAATGATAAAGCGGTGGTAAAATACAATTTTAAAACGGGAGCTACAATAGATACAGTTTTTAGCATCAGTCGTTTAAAAAACTCTCCAATAAAACAAATTGCTGGGTACGAATTTAGTCCAAATGAAACGAAATTGCTGGTTTACACTAATGTAAAAAAACGCTATCGACGCACTTTTACAGCCGATTATTATGTTTACGATATTAAGCGAAATGAAATTCAAACATTATCGGATAATGGAGCGCAAGAAGTTCCGCTTTTTTCGCCCGACAGCAGGTACATTGCATTTGCACGGGAAAATAATATATTTTTGAAAAAGTTGGATTTTAACACCGAAAGTCCGATTACCAAAGACGGTTTAAAAGGAAGTATTATTAACGGAACGCCTGATTGGCTTTACGAAGAAGAATTTATCGTTACCCGTTATTTCGAGTGGAGTCCCGACAGCAAAATGCTAGCGTTTGTTAAATTCAACGAATCGGAAGTTCCGCAATTTTCATTTCAACTGTACAAGGACAATAACATTGAAAAGGGTTCGCTTCCATTATATCCTTCATTAGTTCAATTCAAGTACCCGAAAGCAGGAGAGAACAACTCAAAAGTAAGTGTGTGCGTGTACGATGACTTTTACAAATCTATAAAAACCATGCAATTGCCTGATGGAGATAAGGACTTTTACATTCCCCGTATTCGTTGGACAAACTCTATAGATCAGTTAGCCATTTTCAAACTGAACCGCAACCAGAATAAGTTGGAAATGTTTTTCACCAATCCAAAATCAACTGTTTCAAAATTGATTTTAAAACAGGAAGATAAATATTTTATTGATTATGAGAATATTGATTTTCTCCGTTTCTTCCAAGACAATCAGTTTTTTATAGCCGTCAGCGAACTAGATGGATACCGGCACGTATATCAGTATCGAATTAATGGAACTTTGGTAAAACAGCTCACAAAAGGAAATTGGGATGTAACAGACGTTTATGGATTTGACGAAACGAAAAAAATACTTTATTATCAATCGGCTGAAATTTCGCCTTTACAGCGCGACATTTATGCGATTGATGCCAAGGGTAAAAAAACTCGTCTTACAGATGGAAAAGGGACACATAATGCGAGCTTTACTTCTACATTTTCGTATTTTGTAGACAATGCTTCGAGCAACGAAATTCCAAATTCGTTGAGATTACGTTCAAACATAGGATCTTTAGTTCGGGTTATCGAACGTAATTCAGAAATTGCTGAAAAATTCAAAGCACTTCAATTACCTAAAAAAGAATTTTTCAATTTTACGACTTCAGAGAATGTAAAACTAAATGGTTGGATGATTAAACCGACAGGTTTTGATGCTTCAAAAAAGTATCCTGTTCTGATGGTTCAATACAGCGGACCAGACTCACAAGAAGTATTGGACAAATGGGATATTGACTGGGCGTACTACCTGGCTACGCAAAATTATGTAGTTGTATGTGTCGATGGCAGAGGAACAGGTGCAAGAGGAGCTGAATTTAGAAAATGTACTTACCAACAATTGGGATTTTTAGATACAAAAGACCAAATAGAAGCTGCAAAATATCTTGGGCAACAATCATTTATTGACAAAAACCGGATAGGAATCTGGGGTTGGAGCTATGGCGGATACATGACATTAATGGCAATGACATCGGGTGAGAAAATATTCAAAGCAGGTATATCTGTTGCACCGGTTACCGATTGGCGGTTGTACAATTCAGCCTATACCGAACGCTATATGCGTCGTCCGCAGGAAAATTTCAAAGGTTATGAACAAAGTTCTGTATTTCCACGTATTAACAAACTTCATGGAAATCTCCTCATTGTGCATGGTACTGCCGATGATAATGTTCACGTCCAGAACACTATGTTGTTAAATGACAGCCTTGTTGCTGCCGACAAACAATTTGAAATGCAACTTTACACCGATAAAAATCATAGTATTTTGGGTATTCAAACACGTAGACATTTATTTACACGAATGAGTGAATTTTTATTCAAAAATTTATAGACTTATTGTTTAATTCTCTTTTCTTACTAAATATTTACGTTTTATATGTTGTAGAACACTTTTCCCACTAATTTTTAAATAAATATAATTATTTATTCTAAAGTAAATTTGATTAACTTTGTCAGTCAAAAATTTAATAAAAATTAAACTCAATTTATCATTAAAATTTATTTTTATGAGCACAGAACAGAAAAATTATGCATTGCCCATTGCAATGATGTTTGCCTTATTTTTCATGATTTCCTTCGTAACCGGACTTCCCAGCCCGATGGGTGTAATCGTTGCCAAGCAATTTGGAGCATCAAATTTCGAATCTCAATTAGGATTTTTAGCTAACTTTTTAGCATACGCCTTTATGGGCATTCCAGCAGGAATAATGTTAAAGAAGTGGGGTTATAAAGTGACTGCCCTAGCTGCGATAGCAGTTGGTTTTGCTGGCGTTTTTGTTCAATATTATTCAGGCGTTGCAGGAAGTTTTGCTGTTTATTTGACAGGTGCTTTTATTGCAGGTTTCTCAATGTGTATGTTGAATACTGTAGTAAACCCAATGTTGAACACACTCGGTGGAGGTGGCAACACAGGTAACAGATTGCTTCAATTTGGTGGTTCTATCAATTCTATCGGTGCAACTATTACCCCAATGCTAGTTGGATGGTTAATGGGAGCAGCAGCCGGTCGTACTATCGAAAAAGCAAACCCTGCTTTATTTATTGCATTAGGAATTTTCGCATTGGCATTTGTAGTTTTATCGTTCGTTAAAATTCCAGAGCCACACATGCAAACTTCTGCTGAAAGAAAAGTAAAACATTCTCATAGCCCCCTTTCCTTCCGTCATTTTGTTTTTGGTGCAATTGCTATCTTTATATATGTTGGTATCGAAATTGGAATTCCTAGTACAGCTAACCTTTTTATGACTGCTTCAACTTCGGCAGCAAACCCCGGATTAGGAATTGATGCAACCATTGCTGGAAGTATTGTAGGGATTTATTGGTTATTAATGTTGGTTGGACGTTTAACTGGAGCTTCAGTTGGTGCAAAAGTTTCAAGTAAAACCATGTTGATTACTGTATCAACTGCTGGATTAGCTTTCATATTGCTTGCTATCTTTGTTCCAACAACAATAAGTATTACTTTACCTTATTTTGGAACTCAAGTTCCATTAAGTATCGTCTTCCTTGTTTTATGTGGTTTATGTACTTCAATTATGTGGGGTGGAGTTTTCAATCTGGCTGTTGAAGGTCTTGGAAAATACACAGCAACTGCTGCCGGCATATTCATGGTAATGGTTTGTGGTGGTGGTATCGTACCATTAATTCAAGGTTGGGTATCAGACCATTTTGGTTACATTAATAGTTATTGGGTAATGTTTGCTTGTTTGGCTTATATGTTATGGTATGCATTGGTAGGTTGCAAAAATGTGAACAAAGATATACCTGTAGAATAAATATATTTTTGAAGAGTTTAAGGGTTTGAAAAGTTTGATGTTTTAATCAACCTTTCAAACTCTTTAAACCTTTCAAACTTTATAAACTTTATAAACTTTCAAACTAAATAATTATCATGGAAAAACCTTATGTAATAGGCATGGATATGGGTGGAACAAATACCGTTTTTGGTGTTGTTGATGCTCGTGGACATGTAATCTCAAAAAGTGCAATTAAAACAAGCACACATACTGATGTAAATCTGTATATTAATGACTTGTACAATGAATTAATCAAATTGATTGATGCTGCCGGAGGAATTGAAAAATTCAAAGGGATTGGCGTTGGTGCCCCAAATGGCAATTATTATACTGGAAACATCGAATTTGCTCCGAACCTACCCTGGAAAGGTGTAATTCCTTTTGCAAATTTAATGGCAGATAAATTTGGTATTCCAACTGCATTGACGAATGATGCAAATGCAGCTGCATTTGGTGAAATGACGTATGGTGTAGCTCATGGCATGAAAAACTTTATTATGATTACACTTGGAACCGGAGTTGGTAGTGGAATCATTATTGATGGCAAAGTGGTTTATGGTCATGATGGTTTTGCAGGCGAGCTTGGTCACGTAAATGTAATGCGTAACAACGGTCGTTTGTGCGGATGTGGACGTACTGGTTGTCTGGAAGCTTATGCTTCGGCCACCGGAGTTGCACGTTCTGCTCGTGAAATACTCGAATCAAGTACTAAAGACAGCTTATTGCGCAACATTCCAATTGATAGCATTACTTCGAAAGATGTGTTTGATGCAGCTATGGAAGGCGATGAAGTAGCTAAAGAAATTTTCAATTTTACTGGAAAAATTTTAGGTGAAGCATTTTCTGACTTTGTAGCATTTAGCGCACCGGAAGCAATTGTACTTTTTGGCGGATTATCAAAAGCTGGTGATTTAATTATGAAACCGATTGTTGAAAACATGGAAAAAAACATGTTAAATATTTGGAAAGGAAAAGTAAAAGTATTATTTTCCGACTTGAAAGAAGCAGATGCTGCCGTTCTTGGTGCAAGTGCTTTGGCTTGGGAATTATAAATATCTTATTCAATAATTTAATGGTTATTCAAAATACACAATGAACTGACCAAAAAAGTTGGACGGATTAATAATAAATTTTAGATGGAATGAGTTCTTTATTTTTAAGGGCTCATTCCTTTTTTTTAAATTTTAAATGACAAATAATACCGATTGCACAAACAATATAGTCCAATTTCGACCCTGCCTGCCGCAGGCAGGGTCGAAATTAAACGGTATAATAAATCATTACAAGTTCATTGATAGTGGAGTTCTGGTTTCTCAGTTCAACTTCAAGTTGTTTATTCTTTTATCCCTCCATGTTTTTTGGAAATCGACCTATATTTTTCACACCTGCAAGAGGTTAAAATTCCTTATATTTAACATTTCAAATTCAAGAATAATATTTTTCTGATTTACTCTGATTGTTGACATAAAAAAACCCCAAAAGTTTTTAAATATAACTTTAGGGGTTCATTTAAGATTCTGCAATCGGTCGTTTCTTAATTATGATTCTTGCATTATTAATTATGCATTATTTTCAATATTCGTCCCAACTCTTAATCTTAATGTCTTCGAAACTCATGGTGCAGAAGGCATTGATAAAAGCAGAAGCCAGTCGGGCATTGGTAAACAACGGAATATTGAAGTCGATAGCTCCACGGCGAATGATATAATCGTTGGCCAACTCGCGTTTAGTGGTGTTTTTTGGAATGTTGATAACCATGTCAAATTCTTTATTTGAAATCATATTTTTCACATTCAATTCACCTTCTTCATCAGGCCAGTTGACCGCTGTTGCGGTAACGCCGTTATCGGCAAGGAAACGTTGCGTTCCGCGTGTTGCAAACAGCTCGTAACCCTTCTTTTGTAGGGCCAGACAAGCTTCCGAAAGTTCTAACTTCGATTTTGTTTCACCCGAAGAAATAAGGATACGTTTCTTTGGAATACGGTAACCAACAGATAGTAATGATTTCAGAATTGCTTCGGGGAAATCATCTCCAATACAACCTACTTCTCCGGTCGAAGCCATATCTACTCCCAACACTGGGTCTGCTTGTTGCAGACGTGCAAACGAGAATTGAGAAGCTTTGATACCTACATAATCCAAATCGAAAGCCGACTTTTCGGGTTTCTCAACTTCTAAACCAAGCATTACTTTTGTAGCCAACTCTATAAAGTTTATTTTCAATACTTTGGATACGAATGGAAAACTCCTTGACGAACGCAGGTTACATTCAATTACCTTGATATAATTATCGCGGGCTAAGAACTGAATGTTGAAAGGTCCTGAGATATTCAATGATTTTGCAATTTCGCTGGCAATTTTCTTGATTCGGCGAATGGTTTCCACATAAATTTTTTGCGGAGGAAATTGCGTGGTGGCGTCACCCGAGTGAACTCCTGCAAATTCCACGTGTTCCGAAATGGCATAAACAAGTATTTCACCGTTTTTAGCTACCGCATCGATTTCAATTTCTTTACATCGCTCGATAAACTCAGAAATTACAACCGGATGTTTTTTCGAAACATCAGTTGCCAGTTTCAAGAAGTTCTCAAGCTGAGTTGAATCGTAACACACATTCATTGCTGCTCCCGAAAGCACATACGACGGGCGCACCAATACGGGGAATCCGATACCTTGTACGAAGTCGTTTACGTCATCGAATGTAGTTAATTCTTTCCAACGTGGTTGGTCAATTTTCAACGTATCGAGCATTGACGAGAATTTGTGGCGGTCTTCTGCACGGTCAATATCCACCGCTTGTGTGCCTAGAATTTTCACGTTTGCTCCAGCCAGTTTCAACGCCAGGTTATTTGGAATTTGACCACCCGTAGAAACAATTGTTCCCATTGGGTTTTCCATATCCATAATGTCCATTACACGTTCAAAACTGAGTTCATCAAAGTACAGACGGTCACACATATCGTAGTCGGTCGAAACTGTTTCGGGATTGTAATTGATCATTACCGAACGGAAACCTTCTTTGCGAATGGTCATCAGTGCATTTACGCCACACCAGTCGAACTCAACCGACGAACCGATACGATAAGCTCCCGAACCAAGCACCACCACCGAACGGTGGTCGCCAAGGTATTTCATATCACTGGCTGTTCCGCCATAAGTTAAGTACAAATAGTTGGTTTGTGCAGGATATTCGGCAGCCAGTGTATCAATTTGCTTTACCACTGGAACAATACCACGCTCTTTGCGGTGTATACGAGTCAGTTTTATTTCATCGTCAATGTTGTCACTATTGCATTTTGTTACCAGACGTGTGATTTGGAAGTCTGAAAAGCCCATTTCTTTAGCACGGCGAAGAACTGAGTCTGGCAATTCATTCAACGAATTGAATGTTTCCAATTCATGTTCCTTTTCAACAATTGCTTTCAGTTTATACAAGAACCAACGGTCAATGCGAGTCAATTCGTGCAATCTATCAACGGTATAACCGCTATGAAGTGCTTGTGCCAGATAAAAAACACGTTTGTCGGTTGGTTGATTCAATGCAATATCAACATCATCGGCATAAAAATCTTTGTTGCCAACAAAACCGTGCATTCCCAAACCTATCATACGCAATCCTTTTTGGAATGCTTCTTCAAAATTTCGACCGATTGACATAATTTCGCCCACCGACTTCATGCTTGATCCCAACTGACGCGAAACGCCCTGAAATTTACCCAAATCCCAACGAGGAATTTTACAAACAATGTAGTCGAGTGCCGGTTCGAAAAATGCCGAAGTGTCTTTTGTTACCGAGTTTTTCAATTCAGGTAATCCGTAACCAAGTCCCAATTTTGCAGCTACAAAAGCCAACGGATAACCGGTTGCTTTAGAGGCTAACGCCGAAGAACGGCTCAAACGAGCATTTACCTCAATTACACGGTAATCTTCTGAGAATGGATCGAAGGCATATTGAACATTACACTCACCCACGATACCAATATGGCGGATAATGCGGATAGCCAATTCACGAAGTTTATGATATTCGCGGTTGGTAAGTGTTTGCGACGGAGCCACAACGATACTTTCGCCGGTATGAATTCCAAGGGGATCGAAGTTTTCCATATTACAAACCGTAATACAGTTGTCGTACTTGTCGCGTACTACTTCGTATTCAATTTCTTTCCAACCTTTCAATGATTTTTCAACCAAAACCTGAGAAGAATAAGCGAAAGCTTTAGTAACCAATTCCACCATTTCTTCGTCGTTGTCGCAGAATCCGCTGCCCATACCACCCAATGCATAAGCTGCACGGACAATAACAGGATAACCCAATTCGTTAGCTGCACGAATGGCATTTTGAAGATCGTTTACCGCTTCACTCTTGATATAGTTTACATCTATTTCCGATAATTTTTGGTTGAAAATTTCGCGGTCTTCGGTGTCGATAATCGATTGTACAGGTGTTCCAAGAACACGTACATTGTATTTTTCAAATATTTTATCTCTAAATAATGCAACCCCACAGTTCAACGCTGTTTGTCCACCAAAAGATAGGAAAACGCCGTCCGGTTTTTCTTTCTCAATAACACGCTCTACAAAATCAGGAGTAACTGGCAAGAAATAAACCTTGTCCGCAATGCCTTCCGAAGTTTGTACAGTAGCAATGTTTGGGTTGATAAGTACGGTTTCAATACCTTCTTCTTTCAACGCTTTCAACGCTTGTGAACCTGAATAATCAAATTCACCTGCTTCACCAATTTTCAACGCACCCGAACCAAGAACCAATACTTTCTTGATTTCGCCTTTGTTGATTTGTTTGTCTTCGTGTGTTGTTTTTAGTTTGGCAAAGCATTCTTCCTCAATTAATTGTGGAATGGTTTTGTCGGTTCCTTCCAGTGTTTTGATAAACACATCGAATAAAAATTCTGTGTCAGTTGGACCAGAAGAAGCTTCGGGGTGAAATTGAGCGGAGAACCAAGGCATTGTTTTGTGCCGAATACCTTCGTTAGTTCCGTCATTCATATTTACAAATAACGGTTCCCAATCAGTTCCCAATGTTTTATTGTCGACCGCAAAACCGTGATTTTGTGAAGTGATAAAAGCACGTTGCGTTCCAACCAATTGTACCGGCTGGTTGTGACTGCGATGACCGTATTTCAGTTTGTACGTTTTGGCTCCACCTGCAACCGAAAGTAATTGGTTACCCATACAAATACCGAAAATCGGTTTGTTGGTAAGCATGGCAGTTTGAATGTGGCGAACAGTATCTTGAGCATATTCCGGATCGCCGGGGCCATTCGAGATAAACAATCCATCAAATTCTAAGTGGTTGAAGTCATAATCCCAAGGCACACGAATTACTGTGGTGTTGCGATTCAACAAACAACGAATAATATTATGTTTTACACCACAATCCACTAACAATACGCGGTGTTTTCCTGTTCCATAAGTAATTACTTCGGTACAACTTACTTTTGCAACCTGATTTTCATCATCGGGATTGATAAAATCAATATCATCGCCATCAGGGAAAATAAACTTCCCTTTCATCGTTCCTTTTTCGCGAACCAGTTTTGTCAACTCACGTGTGTCCACACCAAAGATTCCGGGCACTTCATTTTCTATCAACCACTCGCTCAGGCTTTTTCCAGCATTCCAGTGACTGTATTCAAAAGAAAAATCGGAAATAATCAGGCCGGTAGCTTGAATTTTTTCCGATTCGTAATAAGTTGAAAGTCCGTCTTGGATGATGTCATTCGGAACGCCGTAATTGCCAACTAACGGAAACGTTATCGCCAATAACTGACCCGAATAAGATGGGTCGGTCAAACTTTCGGGATACCCGACCATTGCTGTATTAAAAACAACTTCGCCGGCTACTGGTTTTTCGTAACCAAAGGATTTCCCCTTAAAAACGGTTCCATCTTCCAAAACTAAGTGGAGAGGTTTGTACTTTTGCATATTGTATTTTTTTGAATGATTTTCTATATCAACTCTACTGTCCAAATTTGTACAAAAGTACTGCTTTTTCTTCTTTCATGCAACCCTAATTTTTAAAATGCATTATATTTAACCGAATTTTTTAATATTGGTATTAATCTGTCAACATGCGAGTTAAAAGAGAATGAATATCCATTTTTTCAACATAATTTGAAGTTAATAAATTGAGATTCTACAACAAATATCTCAGCAAGTTAATTCCAGTATGCGAGTTTTCATATAAAAAAAAAAGAAATACTCTAAAAAAATTGTCAATACTCTTCATTTAATCTATTCGTAGGATCATTTTAAAAGTCCTTACCTGAGGTATAACATTTGAGATGAGACGTTGGGAATAAGATAATTAAGAGCTCTGAGAGCCCTCAAATCTAAAAAAAAATCCTTTTACAAAAAGAAGATGTTATACCTGTAGTGCATGGGAAATAAGCAACTGCAGAACACTTTTCAGCTAAAATACTTGTTTTTAATTCAACTATTCTCTTGTTTTAAAAGAAAATTTCTTCTTAAACTTTGTACTATCCTATATTATTGGATATGAATGAATGCCATTGAAATTCGAAACTACGTTTGCTGCAATGAATCTTATTGAAGATGTAGGTTCGGAACTTGTGCAAACCTACGTTTAAAAAACCGGTGATGCAGTGTCAATGTTTGTAAATCATTATATAATGAAAAAAGGAATTTTGGTGGAAGAATAAATTGAAATATAATCAAATGACATTTTTTAATTGAATAACAATTTCTTTCCAATCATTCGGGTATAATTTTTCAATTTGATTCTCGAACATCTCTTTATTATTATACAGTTCAGTGTTCAAGAACCAGTTGATTTTATTTCTACCCAAGATTTCAATCTCTACTGCATTGTTAGCTACAACTATGTCCATCAAATGCTTTACTACCAAACCGTACAAACGCTCTTTTGAGCGAAAATAATAATGTATCATTGCTTGATTAAGTTGAACTTCTGTTGCAATTTGTTGTAATGTTGTGGCATGATATCCGTACAAAAGAAATACTCTATATGCACAGTTTAAAACTTTGTTTTCGGTATCGGATTTATTTTTAATCATTGGTTATAATTGTTGTTTTTTATGAATAAATACTCAATCTGTATATCTATTTTTTTCTATTTTCCCTTTTTTCTTTCAATCTATCAACCAGATAGTAAACCATTGGGACTAAATATACAGTCAGAATCATAGAAGAAAGCAAGCCTCCTATAATTACCCAAGCCAAACCATTCTTCCATTCGCTGGCTGTTCCTTTTGCCAATGCAATTGGTAACATCCCGATTGCCATTGCTAAAGTTGTCATTAAAATTGGACGCATACGTTCTTTACCTGCCAAAATTAAAGCTTCTTTATAATGCATTCCTTTGGCTTTTAATTGATTGGTAAAATCTACAATCAAGATGGAGTTTTTTGTTACCAATCCCATTAGCATAATCAAACCAAGCTGAGCAAATAACGTTAAATTATTCGATGATAAGTTTAATGCTAAAAATGCTCCTATAGCTGCCATTGGAATAGCAAATAAAGCCACAAACGGATAAATATAACTATCATAAAGAGCAATCATAATCAGATAAATAAGTATAAATGAAATAAGTAAAACTGATCCAAGAGCACCAAAACTCTCATTTTGTGTTTTGATATCTGCCCCCCAAGTCATTTTTACACCATCGGGTAATTCTGCTGTTTTCAAATAACTAATTGCATCATCGGCCATTGTTCCCGACGGGCGACCAAAGGATTCAGAAGTGAGTGTTACCGAAGGTTGACGGTCCAATCTTTCGAGCAACGAAGGCGAATTGGCTTGCACTACATCTGCAAATTGCGATACTTCAATGGGCAGATTCATAGGATTAACGCTGGAAAGTCGTTTTACATCTTCAAAGTTTTTCCTATCAAAATCATCCAACCAAATCCTGACTGGAAATTCAGTTCCATTTTCGGTTAAAGTAGCATCGTCGTTTCCGGTAAATGCAGTTCTCAAATTCAATCCTACATAAGCAGTCGTTAATCCCAAGGACTGCATTTTCTCTTTATCCGGTATCACTTTGTATTCCGGACTACCCGGTTTTACTGTTAACTGTACATTATCGGCTCCAGGTATTTTTTCGATAGCCGCTTTTAATTCATTAGCAGTTTTCATTATTAGATCTGGATTACTTCCACTCAAAGTCATTTTAATTGGTGCCTGTTTGGGCAATAATCCCAACACTGCCATGGAGAAGTTTACAGCGGGAAATTGTTTGTTCAGTTCCACACGTAGCGATTTCATAAATGCTTCTGTTTTAATACTCCTTTCTTTTTCGGGTTTTAACTGAATAGTAAATTCAGATAAATTGGCAGAACCAACACCTAAACTTCCAATACCTGTACTCGGACCTGCAATATTGCTGAAAAGTGTTGAAACCTCAGCTTGTTGTAGAATAAAATTCTCTACTTTTTGAGTTCTGATGTTGTTCTCCTGAACCGAAGTGGTTTTATCATATTCAAGGTTCAATCTAAACTTTCCCTGATCGCCTGTTGACATCATTTCTTTACCAACAATACCTTGTTTCATCATCAATCCTGTCATTACCAAAAGAAAAATTACTATTCCGGTAAATATAAGTTTATTTCGAAGTACCCATTCCAATTGCCGTCCATACCAATCGATAAATGTTTTTAATTGTGCCTCAAACCAAAGCAAAAAGCGATTTACAAAGTTCGTAGGTTGTAAATCTTCTTTTTTGCCAATGCGGGAAGCCAACCATGGAACCAATGTAAACCCAACCAATAAACTTGTTAGTGTTGAGGTAATTACTACGATTGAAAATTGTTTGAGCATGTCAGCAACAAATACCTGCAAGAAAAGAATTGGCAGAAATACAACCACATCGACTAATGTAATTGAAATGGCTGAAAAGCCAATTTCCATACGACCTTCCATAGCTGCTGTATGCTTTTCTTTTCCCATATCTAAATGTCGCTGAATGTTTTCGAGCACAACGATGGCATCGTCAACCAGAATCCCGATAATCAAGGACATGGCAAGCAAAGTCATCAAGTTCAAAGTGAAACCCAGCAACCACATAACGGCAAAAGCAGTAATCAGGGATGTTGGTATGGAGATTAAAACAATCAATGAATTTCGGAAACTTCTTAAAAATAAGAACATTACCAACGATACTAAAATTACCGCTAAAATCAAATCATAAACCACTGAGTTTACTGCTGCAATGGTCATATCGGTTGAATCGTCAGCCACAATAAACTTCACTCCATAATCAGCATTTGCAGCTTCAATTTGCGTTAGTTTTGCATGTACCAATTTTGAAACTTCTACGGCATTGGCATCTCCTTGCTTTTTCAACATCAATCCAATGCCGTTTACGCCATTGTAGCGACTAACCGAGCTAATTTCTTTCACTCCATCAATCACATTGGCTACGTCTTTTACATAAACGGGCATTCCCGGTGCTGGCATAGCAACCTGAACATTCATAATATCCTCTACAGTTGTAAATTTACCGATTAATCGTACCGAATTACTTTCTTTGTCGGTTTGAGCTTTTCCCGCTGGTAAATCAATACCCGAACGATTGATGGCTTCAACAATTTGATAAAGTGAAATTTGATACAGTTTTAATTTATCTTGATTGGCTTTTACCTGAATTTCTCTTTCTTCGCCACCCAGCATCGTGATTTCCGCTACACCTTTCAATTGCTGAATCTGCGGCAAATAATCATCTTTCATTTTCTGATAAAAATCAGTTGCTGCCAAATTACTGGTTGCACTTATCGAAATAATAGGCAAATCATTGGGCGAAACCTTGCTCATTACCGGACTTAATATTCCGGTTGGCAAATCTTTACGAATATTATCGATGTATCGCTGTGCATCCTGCATGGCAATATTCAAATCGGTTCCATATTTCAGGTTGGCAATGATAACCGAAGCATTGGGCATCGATTTTGTTTCCAAATAGTCAACACCTTCAAGGTTCGAAAGCGCATCTTCTATTTTTCTCGATACTGAAGTCTCCACTTCGCTAGGTTCGGCACCGGGATATATTGTTTTTATCACAACAACCGACTGATTAAAATCGGGTAACAATTCATATCCCAAATTTTTAAATCCGATAATCCCCAACAAGGTAAACACACTGAAAAGTACTATAATCAGCGAGGGACGATTGATTGATATTTTTGTTATATTCATAATTTCTACTTACTAATTAATACATTAGCACCATCAAAAAGGTTAATAAATCCGTTGGTTATAATTTCATCACCTGCCTTTAAGCCGCTTGAAACAACAACTTTGTTTTGAAATCGGGATGCAACATTTATATTTTGAAGTAGTGCTTTGCCATTTTTCACGATATAAACCTGTGGTTGAATATTAGTTCCCTTGATAGATGAAGCGGGGATAATGATATGCTTACTTTCTTTATCGTTTTTCAACTGTACTTTTCCAAACATTCCTGATTTAATTTTAAAATCGACAGTATTATTTAGCGAAAACTGAATTGGAAAACTTTTACCCATATTGGCTTTACTTCCAATCAAAATTACTTTTCCCGAAAGCGTCGTTTCAGGATAAACATCGGCTGTTAGTGAATATACTTGATTGTTTTTGAACTGACTTAACTCATTTTCAGGAACATTGATGGTGAATTTCAGCTTTGAAATATCGGTAATTTGAAGCAACGGAATACCCGGGGCTGCAAATGCTCCTTCTTCGGTAAGTTTAGCGGTAACAATTCCGCCGAAAGGAGCTACGATACTCGTTTTGTTAATTTGTTCTAATAAGGTAGCAAGTTGCACTTTCGCTGTTTTTAGTCCAAAAATTGTTTTTTCAAGTTGAACTCCTTGAATGGCATCAGCATTTGCAAGTACAGTATATCGTTGCACATCGGACTCCAATCCTTCGATTTGAATGCCAATTGTTTGCAATTGAAGCTTAAGTAATGAATTATCCAACTGAATGAGAACCTGACCCTTTCGGACAACACTTCCGGCATCCACAAATACCTTCATAATTTTACCTTGAATGTCAGCACTAACTTTAGTTTCCTTATTCGGTTCAAATGTTCCTGTGTAGCTTAAGTCATTTTTGATATTTTCAGTTTTCAAAGTGATGGCTTGCACATTGATTGCCTGTTCTTTGTTAAAATGATAAACTCTGTTTTGTGTGGTTTCTTTGTTGCTTTTAAGTCGAATTACAACTACTGCAATTATTGCCAAAGCCACAATTATATAAATGATTTTCTTCTTCATGATTTATCTTGTTTGTTTAATTTTCAGAATGATATTGCTATTATATTGTAAATTCATCTTTGCTTGTTTCTCGTAACTATTTTATATTCCCTGTTAGTTTTTTATGTTCCAAATCGGCTTTCAGATAATCCACAATGGCTGAAAGATAAGTTTGTTGAGATTCGCGTAATGAATTGTCGACTAATAAAATATCAGTCAGATTTGCAGTACCTTGCTTTTGTTGCAGCACCGTTTGATCGTAGATTGATTGAGCCAGTTTTATTTGAAAATTTGCAGTTTTAACCGAAGTTGTTGCTACCATTTTTTGCTGCCGTGCATTTATTATTTGCATATTGTTTTGCTCGCTGATTAATTCCGATTGCAAGGCATTGTTTTTTAATTCCAATTTCTTCTGATTTATTTTTCGTTGTGTTACCGTACCATTAAACAAAGGGTAACTAAGCTGAACACCTGCAAAGCTTACAGGGAAAAATTTTAGAAAATCGTTGGGTTTTGTATCATAACCGTAGCCAGTAGTTCCATATGCCCCATAAACCGACAGGGAAGGCAGTCTTGAATTTATCAAGGTACTCAGTTCACTTTCAAGAAAACGGTTTTGAGTTTTCACTAAACGAATATCAAGAGTAGTATGAGTTGTATAATCGCTTTTCTCTTCAAATTGAATTTCCTGTTCGATTTCCATTTTATCTGTTATTGGTATTCCCAGTGTAAATTTCAACGCATTCATAACTTGATCATATTTGCTCAGTACCGTTTCTTTAAGGTTGGTTAGCTGGTCGAGTTGTAATTGCATTTTCATTAGATCTGTATTTTTTGCAAGACCTTGTTCTTTCACAAGTTGTAAATTTTTCAGAACCCGTTTTGTATTCATCAGATTGCTACCGATAAAAGTGAGTTGATGACTGATAATTTGCGCATTGTAATACAAGTTAGATATTTCAAAATACACTTGTTCTTCCCTTTTTTCATACTGAAGATCATTCAATTCGGTTGCAATTTTCGTGGTTTTAATTGCCCCATACACTTGTGGATTATACAATGGCATGGATACTTGAGCACTGGCATTTATGTTGTGTGGAACACCAAACCGCGCTTCCTTAAATGTTCCGACCGGACCACCAAAGATGGACGCTGGCATAAGTTGAGTGGGTTGATCGATATAATATCGATAATCGGCACTGACCATAATTTTAGGAATCAATCCCCCAGTCGCTTCTTTATGTCTTTCTTCTCCCAAAGCAATATTGGTTCTGCTCATTTGTAGAGTCTTGTTTTTTACCAATGCGGTATCAATGCATTGTTCTAATGTCCATACTTTAGCGGAAGCAAATGCTGCAACAAAACAAATGACGACTAGAAGAACTACCCTTAGTTTGTGAATGCTTACTAACATAGTTGTATAATTTTTTTTAAGTTGATTTTTTGATTGAGAAATAGGCAATAATAGAAAAAGCAAAAGTGATGCTTGTTCTGAAAATCAAAGCACCATAGGTTTTTTGTTCATGCAATCCTCCGTTTGAAGCATATATATTGAATGCTATAAAAGTAATTAAGAGTATTACAGTTGAAAAAATAAGAACTTCAGATGTCCATATTTTTTGTGTCCAAAACCCAATTCCAGCAAATAGATAAAGCAGTGAACAAACAAAATTTGCAATCACCACAAACAACACATAATTTCCTTCTTTTTCTCGAATGCCAAATAAATTTAAGAAAATTGAAAGGGTCAGAAACAATGTAATTAAGCCGAATGCCGACAAAAACACAGCCGAAAACTTTTGTAAATACTTTTTTATCATTGTTTGATTTTTATTAGTGAAAGTAACGTGTTTATCATCTTATTACCTTCTGAATGTATATCAAATTGAAAATTATCTATTCTCCATTTAAACATTTGCAACCTGAATGTTCCCATAATTATTTGTATAAATTCGTCCGCATTTATATCATTTCTAAAAATTCCACTTTTCTGACCTTCAATTATTATAGGTAACAAGTGCTTTATTTTAACAAAAAGAAGACTTAGTATTGTTTCATTTATTCTGGTGCTTTCTTCCATTAAACCATCTGAGAATACAGCAACTACAAAATGAGGGTTTTCTCCAAAAAAAACAAATTGGTTTTGGAATATAGCGCTGAATTTCTCCTCGGAGTTCGCTTCTGAATTATTGACTTTTGTAAGTCGTGCATCAATATTATCAGATAAATAATTGAGCATTGCAATAATAATCTCTTCTTTACTACTAAAGTGCCTGTACAATGCACTTTCAGAAAAATGCATTTCTTTTGCCAGCTTATTTATTGTTAGTCCGGTTACGCCAGAGACAGTAAGAATCTTTCCTGCAGCCTCTATAATCTCCAGTTGGCGACTTGTAATTTCCATAATTATTTTGATTGTTATTTTATAAAACCCTAGTTGTATTTGCAGGGCGAGGAGACTTAACTACAAAGACACGTGCCACTGAGTCCGATTCATTACTTATATAATGTACAATTCCTGCAGGACTTTCGATAAGTGAGTCGACTTCACAAATTTCTTTTTCATCGCCTATATGTATTGTTGGAGTTCCCTCAACAATAAAGAAAAATACATCTACAGGAGTAATATGTGGTTTCAGACTTTCGCCCGGTTTTAATGCCATAAGATTAGCCTGAGCAGTTTCCTTGTTATACATTTCTCTTACGTCAATTTTGTGTGGCGTTTCTTTTATTGCTTGTTCAGCGTATTTTTTAATTATCATATCAATTATTTTTAAGTTAGTGAGTATTCACTCTGCAAAGTTAGATGTTTTTTTCATACTTGCAATTTTTTTTGAACAAAAATCCAATTTAATTAGTATTTGTATAATTCATCAAAGATTCGAGGCTGCTTCCTGACCAAAGTTTTCAATAATTCAAATAAGTTTCGTATTTAAATATTTAATAAAAATAGTAGCAATTTTTCTAAACATTAATATTAAGTTCGTCCAATAGTTTTATTTCCTAATTAAAAAAGTGCAATTAAATATTTATTCGTTTTATTGTCAAAAATTCATCGTTTTTATTACTTTTGTTCTTTAGATTTTAAATAACTGAATATCTTCAATTGCAAATCATACAGATGAAAACTCCCAGCATTAAAAAACTCTATTTCAAGGACACTTCTTTTGCTAATCTGATGAAGCATCGGATTTATAATGTGCTTTTATATGCTAGTAAGTACGATGTTTTTGTGTTGGAAGAAGATGGACGTATTGATGAACAGATTTTTAACGAATACACTTCATTGAATTTGCGCTATCCTCCACGTTTTACGCTTGTTTCTACCGAAGAAGAAGCTAACAAATTGCTTAGTGAACGACCGTTTGAATTGATAATTTCGATGCCAAGCGGCGATAGTATAAATCCCTTTGAATGGGCAAAACTGGTAAAAAAACAATTTCCTGATATTCCTATTGTAGTACTCACACCTTTTTCAAAATCGGTATCACAACGCATTGCAAACGAAGACCTTAGTGCTATCGATTATGTATTTAGCTGGTTGGGGAATTCTGATATTTTGTTGGCTATTATCAAACTGATAGAAGATCGAATGAACGTGGAAGAGGATGTAAAATCGGTTGATGTTCAGGTTATACTATTTATTGAAGATTCCATTCACTTTTATTCATCTATCATACCGCATTTATATAAATTTGTTTTCAAACAGTCGCGTTCATTTATGACGGAAGCTTTGAACGAACACGAACAAATGCTACGCATGCGGGGGCGTCCCAAAATTTTGTTTGCTCGCTCTTATGAAGAAGGATTGGCTATTTACGAAAAATTCAAACACAACATGTTGGGCGTGATAACTGATGTGAGTTATCAGCAAAACGGAGTCAGAAATAAATTGGCCGGCATCAACCTTTGTACCGAAATCCGAAAATTTGACAGGCACATTCCATTAATCATACAATCGAGCGATGAAAAGAACAAAGCTGCTGCCGATTCATTAAATGCTGCGTTTTTGAGCAAAAACTCTAAAACGCTCATGATGGAGTTAAGAGAAAAAATTACCAATAACTTTGGATTTGGTGATTTAGTTTTTGTAAATCCCATTACAGGCGAAGAAGAAGCCAGGGTTCAAAATTTGCGGGGATTACAGGATATTCTCTATAAAATAAGTGACGAATCACTCTTATTTCATGTTTCCAGAAATAATATTTCGCGTTGGCTTTATTCGCGAGCCATGTTTCCGTTGGCTGAGTTTTTGAAAAAAATTAATGTAGATAATTATCCAACTAACGATTTAATTAAAGTACGTGAAATAATATTTGATGCCATAGTTCATTATCGAAAAATTAAAAATAGAGGTGTTGTAGCTGTTTTTCAGCGAGATAGATTTGATCAGTATTCTAATTTTGCACGAATTGGAGATGGATCTTTAGGTGGAAAAGGACGTGGACTGGCATTTATCGACGCTATGATAAAACGGAATGACAGTTTTGAAAAGTTTGAAAACACACAGATTACCATTCCTAAAACTGTGGTTTTGTGTACCGATAATTTTTCGGAATTTATGGAGTTAAATCAACTGTATCCCATAGCGTTATCCGACTTAAATGACGAAGATATTTTAAAACATTTTTTGAAAGCCGTTATTCCAAAAAAATTAATAGCCGATTTGCATGCATTCCTGGGTGCAATAAATTCGCCCATTGCCGTACGTTCATCTAGCTTGTTGGAAGATTCTCATTATCAGCCGTTTGCTGGCATATATTCGACATATATGGTTCCTTATAATCCTGGAAGCAAAACACACATGCTATTTATGATTACCGAAGCCATTAAAGCAGTTTATGCATCGGTATTTTATGCGGATAGTAAAGCTTATATGACAGCCACTAAAAATGTAATTGATGAAGAAAAAATGGCTATTGTATTGCAGGAAATTTGTGGAAATGCGTATGAAAATCGCTTCTATCCATCTTTTTCAGGCGTAGCCCGTTCCCTCAATTTTTATCCTATCGATGCCGAAAAATCAGAAGATGGGGTAGTAAATATTGCATTAGGTTTGGGAAAACACATAATGGATGGTGGCATGAGTTTGCGATTTTCACCTGCCTATCCGAATAATGTGCTACAAACCAGCACCATTGATTTAGCTTTAAAAGAAACACAAACCTACTTCAATGCATTGGATTTAAGCCAGACTAATTTTGTTCCTCAGGTGGATGACGGATTTAATTTACTGAAAATTTCAGTTGTAGATGCTCAAAAAGACGGAACACTGCGTTATATAGCATCAACATATAATCCGCAGGATGATATAATTCAAGATGGATTGTACGAAGGGGGACGAAAAATAATCACTTTTGCAAACATATTGAAACACAATGTATTTCCCTTGGCAGAAATTCTTAAAGAAGTTTTGTTTGTTGCACAATCGGAAATGGGAAGACCAATAGAAATTGAATTCGCAGTTAATCTTGATTATTCATCAGCAAAACAACATGTTTTTTATTTATTACAAATCAGACCAATAGTAGATGCGAAAGAAATGATAAACGAAAACATTGGTGCAATTCCCGAAGAAAATACCATTATTAGCAGCAAAAATGCGCTGGGACATGGAATAACCAATGACATGTACGATTTGATATATGTGAAACCTGAATCTTTCAGCGCTGCTAATAATCAAAAGATAACAGTTGAAATTGAAAAAATAAACCGACAATTAATTTCAGAAAACAGACATTATGTTCTGATTGGGCCCGGTCGTTGGGGTTCGGCAGATCCATGGTTGGGAATACCTGTAAAATGGCCTAATATAAGTAATGCCCGCTTAATTGTTGAATCAGGTCTATCAAATTATCGGGTCGATCCAAGTCAGGGAACGCATTTTTTTCAAAATCTCACTTCATTTGGTGTTGCCTATTTCACCATCAATCCATTTCTGAAAGATGGGACGTATGATACTGAATATCTGAATGAGCAACCAGCAGTTTATGAGTCGGACTTTATTCGACATATACGCTTTGAAAAACCAATTGTAATGAAAGTGGATGGACGTAAGAAAAAAGGAGTTGTAATGAAACCGTAATTTGTTTTGCATTTTGCATTTCGGGTTTTGCGTTTTGCGTTTTGGGTCGGAATGACATAAATTTAAGCAATTTCAACATTCAATTCTTGCATAAAAATTTAATATTGCGACAAAATTATTATATTTGCAAATATTTAATACACAAATTATTCAAATCAACCCAATCATTAAATTATATGTTAAATAATCATCCTAAAGGCCTCTTAGTCGCCTTTTTTGCCAACATGGGCGAACGTTTCGGATTTTACACCATGATGGCCATCTTAGTTTTGTTTCTACAGGTTAAATTCGGACTTTCCGAAGAAATTGCCGGCGATTATTACAGTTGGTTTTATTTCGGAATTTATGCAATGGCTCTCATTGGTGGTATTTTAGCCGACTATTCAAAAAAGTACAAACTGGTTATTCTGGTTGGTATTGTTGTAATGCTCACTGGTTACGCCATGATGGCAATGCCCGGTTTAGGATTAAATATGACTTTGATAAGTTTATTCGTCATTGCGCTCGGTAACGGTTTGTTTAAGGGGAACTTACAAGCGGTAGTTGGTCAGCTTTACGATAATGAAAAATACGGAAAATTGCGCGATTCGGCATTTATGATTTTCTATATGGGAATAAATGTCGGTGCTTTTTTTGCTCCTTTTGCTGCCACATCAGTTAGGGATTGGTGGTTGAAAACCAACGGATTCCTGCACGATGGAAGTATTCCATCACTCTGTCATCAATTACTGGAAGGTAAACTGACTGATACTACTCAACTTTCCTCCCTTGCAAATAAAGTCAGTTTAACCGGACCTATAACCGACTTAAATGCTTTTGCAACATCATATCTCGAAGTATTTTCAAGAGGTTACAATTATGCATTTGGAATAGCAGCTGTCGCCATGGTCATCTCTTTATTGGTATATATTTTCTTCAACAAGCATTTACCAAACAAAGAAGTAGTAGAAGTAAAAACGGTTAAAAGCAAAGCAGAAAATAAATCGAGCCTTGTAACATTTGTAGTTTCGCTATTAGTTGGCGGATTGGTTACATTTTTAGTAAGCTTATTGAAAGATTACAAAACAGGAATGGCAATCGGTCTTTTTGGCACCTTTGTAACCTGGATTATCATGTCGGCTACAAAAGAAGAAAAAGCACGTGTCACCTCATTAATTCTGGTATTTTTTGTGGTGATTTTCTTTTGGATGTCTTTCCATCAAAATGGACTCACGCTCACATTCTTTGCACGAGACTATATTGTAAAACAAGTTGGACCATTTACAAACATATTTTTTACATTACCTTCCATCCTGTCGTTTATTGCAGGTGTTGGTGGATTGTTTCTCTTATTCGGTAAAAATTCCATAACCAATCGTTTAATCGGTTCAGCCATGACCATTTCAGGAGGAGCTTTGTGTTACTATTTTATTTCACAAAATTCCGATATGAATTCAATTTCGCCGGAAGTTTTCCAATCATTTAATCCATTATTTATTGTCTTCCTTACTCCATTGGTAATGGGCGTTTTCGCATGGTTGAATAAAATTGGTAAAGAACCATCCACTCCACGTAAAATTGGAATCGGTATGATTATCGCAGCAGTTGGATTTTTGGTAGTAATGGTAGGATCTTTAAGTTTAATTTCGCCTCACGAATTAAACGGAATGGCAGTGCCAGACTCATCAAGAATAAGTCCATACTGGCTAATAAACAGCTATTTAGTATTAACTGTAGCCGAATTATTTTTGAGTCCAATGGGTTTATCATTTGTATCAAAAGTAGCACCACAACGATTTCAGGGATTAATGCAAGGCGGTTGGCTGCTGGCCACTGCGGTTGGGAATAAACTGCTATTTGTGGGTAGTTTCTTCTGGGGAAAACTGGATTTGTGGCAATTATGGCTAATTTTTATCGTATGCTGTATTCTTTCAGCCACTTTTATATTTTCCATCATGAAGCGTTTGGAGCGTGTAACCGGAAAATAATAATTATCTTAAACTTATAAAAATATAACGGGGCAACTAAATTAGTCGCCCCGTTTTTCGTTTAAAAACTATTGTATTTTTATTCTTTCTCCGCCAGTATGACTCACAAATTCGGGCGCATACAAACATTGAACCGAAGCAATTCCACTTGTAAATTCACCACTGTTATTTGCCCAAAGTTCGTATTCAAATACATAAGTTCCTTTTGGCAAGTAGGAAAAGAAAAATTGAGTGGAAGCATCTTTGGTGGTTTGATAATAGCAAACTTTTTCTTTCCACGCTGAGCCCGAAATTTGATTTACAGGTTCGAAGCACGAAGCACGCAAGTCTTTCAAAGCCACAAATTCGAGGTTTCTGTCTGTTGTAATCACCAATCGGGTAATTATTTTATCTCCTTTACCAAGTTTGATTTTTTCTATCGGCATCAATGTTTTACCGGTTGCAGTCATTTTCTCTACAAAAAGTTTTTTGGTAATTTTCATTGGTCCACTTTGGCCTTCCACTTTGTCTAAATCCTGGTAATACTGCCAATACATTGCTCCCCAGCCAATCCTACTTTTATTGGAAGGTTGTTTTTGATTTGCACTTCCAAAAGTTGTAACAGTTACTTTCCCAATTGATGGATTAACATCAAGAGCAGGAATGGTTTCCTTGAAATAACCAGTTCCAGCTTCTATGTTAGTTGGTTGCAAAGTCATATTTCCAAGTTTTATCTCCACTGATCCTTGATTGTTTAACCAGTCACTTCCTTGCAAAAGCAAAGCATAAATGGCGTTTACAGTTGCTAATGGAGAATCCCAACGTTGGGTTTGTTTTTGTTTAAGCAACCAAATTTTCATTTCATCTACATCGGATGTATTTTTAGAAACTTCAGCGAATGCTTCTATAATGGCTGCTTGAACCGCAATCGGACGTTCATTCCAGAAATAACCGGCAGCATTTTTTGCCCAATACATACCAAACTCATCCGTTTTCAATGCATTTTCTTTCAACGATCTCAAAATGTCATTCGCCGTTTGAATCTTCCCATTTCTATTGGCAACTACAGCCATCATAGCTTTGCCATAAAGCGAGAAACTAGTCCAGTATTTTTCCGATTGAGCGGTGTAAAACTTTACAGCTTCTTGCGCCGATACATGAATAGGTACTTTGGGATATTCGGAGCGAACATGCAAATAGAACAACTGGATATTACCTACACAGTTTTGTTTCAAGTAATTTTTATTATTCTTTTTCAAGTTCTCAAAATCTCTCGATATTTCTAAGTCCAAATAATTCAACGCTTTTTCAATAGAATTTTGAGGCATCGAATTCACGTTTGTCATTCGTTTAAGTCGTGCCAAATTTAGCATAATTTCCTGAGTAATATATCGACTTTCAAGCATTCCGTCGAACCACGCAAAACCTCCGTCAGGAGTCTGGAGTTTCAATAATTTGTCGAGGTATTGCTGACTTTGATTTTTCTGCATATTCAAATCAAACAATAAAGCAATTTGTTTTTTTTGTTCGGTTTCGTCTTTGGCAGCCATCACCCAAGGCGTTTCTTCGAGCAACATATTTTTCAACTCTTTGTTTTTCTCCAAATTTGAGAGCAATGCATCACGACTGCCACCCGCTTTTTTCCAACGGTCGAAAGTAGCAGCAATTTTGGGATTGGAATTGGCGATAAATGCAGCCAGCGAGTTAGCATAATATGCTGTAAAATAATCCATTGCATTTTCATTTTCCGGTGTAGAAAGAGTTGGCAATGCTTGAACAGCATACCACGCTGGATTTGTAGAAAATTCAACTGCCAGATTTTGTGTTTTAACGTTAGATGCATTTTTAATCAAACTTTCGAAGTTGAATGTGCGGGTTTGATTACCACGCATAGTCATTGGCATGCTTTCAGTTATCAACACTTTATCGGGCAATACTGGCAAGTATTTTTGCTCTCCATCGCTAAAATCTCCGGCGCGGGCTACTATTTTGCAGATGACTAGTTCATAAGGCGAAAATTCACTTATCTCCCACTCAACCGATTTGGTTTCGTTGGCTGCAAGTGTTACCGATTTCACTTTATTATCATTGAGTTGAATAGGCTTCACGGTTTCCGGATCAATCAGTTCAAACTGCACATTGGCTTTCAATTCTTTATCAGTAAGATTAATCACATTTGCGCTCAGAACCAATTTATCCGACCTGCGCACGAAACGCGGTAGATTCATTTGTACCATCAAATCTTTTTGAGTAACTACCTGCACTTCAGCTTGTCCAAAATACAAGTCCTGAGTATGTGCCAGCATTTTCACAGTCCAACGTGTCAGACTTTCGGGAGCAGTAAATGTAAACTTCACATTTCCAGCTTCATCTGTGCGTAATTGTGGGTAGAAAAATGCGGTTTCGTTGAAATTAGTGCGGAGTTGTACGGGTTTCTCTTTTTCATTTGCATTTTCCCCATTTCCGATTTCAGTAATTTCTTCTTTTGATTCAACAACTTGTGGTGCAGATTTCATTGAAGCTACAGCTCCTATTACATCTGATCTTTTTTGAGATTCATAACCACTACTAACAATTTCATTATTCACAAGAACGCCCCCTTTCGAAAGTCCTCTAATCATTATTGGAGTTCTACTTGAAAAATTCAAACCAAACCAATTCAATTCATCAAACTGATAATTAGGTACATTATTCAAATCAGTGTCAAAATTTAAAAAGTCAGTATCTTTATTAAAACTGTTTGATGTCCATACCGGAGCATACACAATACCTTCATTATAAACTGGGCTAAAACTCCAACTATGTGGACGAATGGCATCCAACGAAGCATCGTACATTCCAACCAACACTTCAGCTTCTTTCTTGTTTTTTTCGGACTCAGGAATTGTGATTGTCCATTCAGCTTTTTCGCCCGGCAAAAGTTTATCCCGAAATACACTTAATGTTGGAGTCAATTTCTTTTCAACGACTTTATGTGTGATTTGTACTTGTTTAAAAAAGAATTTTTCATCTTTCATAAAGCTAAACTGAGCAGTGACTCCAGCACCGTAACTTTCTTTAAATGGAATTTCGAACGTTTTTATTTCATTGGAAAATTTTATCCATTGACTTTGCAGCACCTTATTTCCTTGCATAAGTTCATACAATACAACTGTATTTTTGGTAGAAGTTCCAAAACGAATTTGCGCTTTTTCACCCACATTACATTCTGATTTATCCACCAGCATCCATTCATAGGTTTTAACCGGAAGAACCTTGTCATTTTGATTGTAAACAATGAATTTATGCTCTGATTTCACCTCATTTCCCCATGCATCTAGGGTTTTCAAAATCAATTTATATTGTGCAGATTTCCATTTTTTTAATTTCAGCATCAGGCTTTTATCTACAGTATTGAATTTACCACTGGTTATTTTTTCTGCATTTTTGGGTTCGAAATCTGTTTTCAGATTTTCAACATAATCGGGTAAATCTTCCAAACGATAGACTTCATAATCAATCACTGAATTTTGTTTCTCGCCATTTAATGTTTCTGTATAAATTACAAGTTTGGAGTTGGAATTCTTTTCAATCTTTTCAGGCACATTTGCAACTATAAACAAGGACTTATCTCCGACAGAAAGAGATTGTTCACCCTGCTGTGTTTCGCCTTTTGGGTCAGTAACATCAGCATATACAGCATACGTATAAAAATTACCTCGCCATGAGATAGACCCATTTTTTGTTTTTATCGGCACAAATGACACTTCAAATTTCCCAACAGCATTAGATGTTGTAATGCCATTGGTAATTTCTGTATCGGGTTCATTGTTCCACCAGCAAAAACGATGCGTACGACGAACTACCCTATATTTTATCATTGCATCGCTAATATTATAACCGGCGTATGCTTTTATATTACCTATAAGTAGTACTTTATCTCCAAACTTTATTTCAGATTTTGGTTTTTCTATTTTCACCTCAAAAGTCGGACGTTTATATTCTTCAACCCAAATAGTATGTGAAAAACTTTCTGATTGAATGCGAAAAGCACCGTTCAAACCGTTTTCTGGCAAAATAAATTCTCCGGCAAACGATCCGAAATCGTTGGTTTTTAATGTTTTTGAACTTATTTTCTGATTGTTTGCATCATAGAGTGTGACATCATAAGAAGCTGATTTACGAACTTCATTGCGCTTTTTATTAGCAAAATAAGCAATGCCTTTAAAATAAACAGTTTGTCCTGGACGATACAACGAACGGTCGGTAAACAAATTTAATTGCGCTTTTTCGTTTTCATATTGATTGTTTTCATTGTAATAAGCGTACGATTCAGAAGTGAAAAATTGGTCCTTGCCTTTTCCAAAAAACAGTTTCGTTTGATAATTATTTGTTACAAATGGAATTTTACATAGTCCTCCTTTATCAGATCTACCGTTGTGTTTCAAATTATATTCATATCCCTTACCTGTCCATTTTGGCTCATATACAGTCACATCCACGTCATTTTGTTGAATCCCTGATTGTCTGTCCAAAATGTAAAGTTCTTGAACTTCTGCTTTGTTGGAGCGGGTAATAAAACCGAAGTCGGAAACCACGAAAACTGTATTTGAAGTATTATCTTTAATATTTCCTTTTTCAGCAACTCCAATTTCATACATCCCATAATCAGTTGATTTTATAGTTAATGTAGTATCAACAGCTCCGAAATTCGGATCGGTTTTCATTTTCATTTCCCTACTTTCTATCAATGTACGATTGGGATAAATTTCAGTCCTATTTTGTTTGTTTTGTTTGAAAGTAAAATATTCAAAAGCAGTAGCATTTATACGATAAACGTCAATTTTTAAAGCTGAAATATTAGCTGAATTAATATTTAAAATCAAATTTGAAAATGGCTTGAGGACTTCATTGTGAGAAACATTCAGGCTTTTTTGAGTAATCGTTTTTTGTATATTTTTCAATAAATCAATCCGTGAATACTTAGGAAAAAGCTTTATTCCATTTTCACAAATATCAAAGGCTTTCTTTCTAAACGATCTATTCTCTTCATTTTCAGTACTTTTCTGAAGATAATAATTAGCTCTTTCAGCAACAATCTCAACTACAAAGTCATTCTTCGAATACTTTTCATCCAACCGATCTAATGCCTTCAAATAGAGTTCATTTTTATCCGTTTTGTTCTTCACATATTGAAGTCGCTCTAAATCAGCATATAGTAAAGCTTCAACAGGTTTTCCCGTCAAATGTAACTCAATCAATTGTTGGTAAATTTCAAGTATCTTATTTTCAACAGAATTTGTATAGGTTGTATCAAGTTTTAAGGTCACAAACTGATTGGCTTCAACAAAGAAAACATCCATATCAAGAGGATTTTTCAAATCAGTTGCTTGGGATATGCTATTTAAAATATTAATACATCGATAGGCCAAAAAATCAAAAAGTGTTGGTTGAAGAGTGCGGCTATCTTGACCATTGTTGAGCAATGCGGCAAATTTCAGAGCATCTGTTTTTTGCAAAATATCTTTTGATGCTATTGATGATGAAAGTAGATTGGAAATCTTATCGAAATAGATGTTCTTAGTCCATTCGTTTACATCTTCGGGGATTAAACCTACAACTTTTGTTCGCTGGTTTATTGTATAGGAGTCGTTTTGGTAGTAATTAGCATAAAGTTCAGCTGTCATCGAATAAAGCAACGCTTTTTCTGTTGGATCAATAGATTTCAGAGTGAAATTTTCAAATTCGCTGATCAATTTAGGAGCTTCATCAGGATCTTTTTCCAGTGTAAAACGCATTTTATAAAGCATAGCCTTAATAATTTGCTCTGAATTTTTCTCATTCTGAGCTTGAGAGAGAATGGCTTCCACTTCTTTTAAAGCTGATTCTGGAAGTTGTTTTTCAGCCAATTCTTCTACTTTTTCCCAACGAACAGGATAGGAAATATTATTTGATTTCTGAGCAAGAATGATTCCGACAAAAACAACAAGAGCTAACGAAAAGATAGAAAGATACTTTTTCATAATAGAGTTTTTTTGAGTCCGTTTAGATTTACAAATATAATACCAATTAACGGAAATACGACAGAAACGATACAAATTCACCCAGCAAAACCTCATTCCCCGTAGCATGTAACCTGTTCAGCCCGCTGTTCGGCATAGCGTCTTTCGTCCCGATAGCTATCGGGACGAAAGACGCTATGCCGAACAAAAAATACAATTTTTGAAATGTAAATTGATGTAGTCCAAGAAAAAAAAATAAAATGATAGCTATGTAGAGAGAAAGGGGCTTTGTGTTATTTTGCATGCTGTACTATTGCCATGCAAAACCTATAGATGTAATAACAATTTTAAATATTCAACAAGTGAAAATCTCTTCTTGTTTTTTTACATCGACTACTTTCATTATGTAAATATTGGTTTTGTACATTTACAAAAGGTATTTTTATAGGTAAAAATGACCAATATTTTTAATTTATGATGTGTTTCAGGTCTGAAAACACATCACTACATAGTTATAAATGGTGTTTTTCAATCAAAAAGTAGTCGAAAAAAAATGACAACTAGTACTTTCACTTAGCGAAAGTACTCGATGTAAAAAAACAATAGTATATTTCACACGCGTGAATATTTCATTTTGTTTTTTACAATTCCAAATATTCAGGTGCACAATATTTCGTTTTGTTATTTTGTCATATCTTAATATGGAATAATCAGTTTAATATGACATTTTTTCACTGTCAAACTTTTAGGTTTATATTATTTTACTGAAAGCTATAATTGCAAATACAATCCGAATTACATTCTACTGTATAAGTAATCAATACTAATTATTGGTGTATTTTTAACGACTAACTTAAAGTGAATGAGGCCTTGTTCTCCGTAGTGTGCCAATATGCCGAACAATGTACATCAACACGCTACGACCCAATAGAGCATAGAAAGCAAAAATCAATATCATTCCAAGTCAATTTGATACACATCACTGGCAGTATAACTTCCAAAAATCCCGTCCTGCCGGATATAACCTTACTTAAACGAGCAAAATCTGGCATTGTCGTTGGGATTTGTTTACAATCCCAACTCTTAATATTCTTAGGATTTGTAATCCGT
>JAAFGX010000026.1 GCA_010365115.1 Paludibacter sp. | reverse complement strand
CAATATAGTCCAATGTCGACCCTGCCTGCCGCAGGCAAGTATGTCTAATTGTACTATTTGTTTGAAAGCCTTCCGCAGGCGGAATTTGCAATCGAAATTAACAACAGTAGACATTTAAAACAGATTGGACTGTTTTAAATGTACAGTTGGTATAAAACGTTTCTCAGACGTTCATTCATGTCCTTCCCAAAAAGCGGCAAAACATGTTCAGCGCAGCATATCGCCCAACTGATTAATTGTTTGTGTTGCTCTTTTTTAAGTAGTCCGCCGCGATGCTCAGCAACAAATCGTTTATCTCTCATATATTCAAATCTTGAAATGTATGTTGTTTCAAACAATTATACAAGCGTACAAGTTTACTCGAATATATGATATTCAAGCTTTTATTTCAATGTAACTGGTTTTAATTTTACAGTATTTTTGAAATTTAGATTTCTTCTTTTGACTTTTTGATATAAATAAAAATTGTAAATTTGCAAAAAATGAACTTTTTAGTAAAAAGGTTAAAAGTAGAATTGTATAATTATTTTATTGATATTAATCAATTTCTATACTGTTTGTCAATACACTTGAGGTTTCTAATATTAATTATTCATCATTTTTTTGTACTTTTGCAGCAATTTGTATATAAATAAGATTATGAGTATAGAACTTAGTGAACAAGAACAATTTAGACGTCAGAGTCTGGACGAATTACGAAATTTGGGCATTGACCCTTATCCCGCAGCACTTTACCCCACCAATGCATTTTCAATCGATATAAAAGCGGAATTTAAAGACGAAGAAAGCGGAAAGCAAGTTTGTGTTGCCGGTCGTATTATGAGTCGCCGCATCATGGGAAAAGCTTCTTTCATTGAACTTCAGGACTCTAAAGGACGAATTCAGGTATATATTAGTCGCGATGACATAAATACAGAAGCGCAGCCCGAAATGTACAATACAGTTTTTAAGCGCTTATTGGATATTGGTGATTTTGTGGGAATAAAAGGTTTTGTTTTCCGTACTCAAACTGGCGAAATAAGTATTCATACACAAGAACTTACTGTTCTTAGTAAAGCACTTCGACCACTTCCTATTGTTAAATATAAAGATGGTGTTGCTTTCGATGCTTTCGAAGATCCTGAACAACGGTATCGCCAACGTTATGTTGATTTAGTGGTGAATGAAGGTGTAAAAGATATTTTCATGAAACGCACTAAAGTATATCAATCGATGCGCGATTATTTTAATGCAGAAGGGTACGTAGAAGTTGAAACTCCAATCTTACAATCCATCCCAGGTGGAGCATCTGCGCGTCCATTTACAACGCATCACAATGCATTGGATATGCCACTTTATCTTCGTGTTGCTGACGAATTATATCTGAAAAGACTTATTGTAGGAGGTTTTGAAGGCGTATATGAATTTTCCAAAAACTTCCGAAATGAAGGGATGGACCGCACACACAATCCCGAGTTTACAGCCATGGAAATATATGTAGCTTATAAAGACTACAACTGGATGATGACTTTCACTGAGAATATGATTGAAAAAATCTGTATGGACGTGAATGGAACCAACGAAATAACTGTAGGTGAAAAAACCATTAGTTTTAAAACACCTTTCAAACGTATTACCATGATTGATGCCATCAAAGAATATACAGGCATTGATATTAATGGGATGGATGAAGTGCAACTTCGTGATGTGTGCAAACAATTGCACATAGAAGCTGACGAAACAATGGGAAAAGGCAAAATGATTGACGAAATATTTGGTGAAAAATGCGAAGGTAATTACATTCAACCTACATTTGTTACCGATTATCCTCGCGAAATGTCACCATTGTGCAAGCGCCACCGCGATAATCCGGAACTAACCGAACGTTTCGAATTGATGGTAAATGGAAAAGAACTTGCCAATGCTTATTCCGAATTGAATGACCCAATTGATCAGTTAGGACGTTTTCAGGAACAACTCAAACTCAGCGAAAAAGGCGATGATGAAGCCATGTTTATTGATATGGATTTTGTTCGTTCGTTGGAATATGGTATGCCACCAACTTCTGGAATGGGAATTGGAATGGATCGGTTAGTAATGTTGATTACAGGTCAGGTTGCTATTCAGGAAGTCCTTTTCTTTCCTCAAATGAAAGCTGAAAAAGTGGCAAAAAAAGATAGTCCTGAAAAATTTGTGGCGCTCGGAGTCCCTGAGGTTTGGGTTGAAGTGTTACAAAAAGCTGGGATTGTGATGGTTGAAAATTTAAAAGGATTGAATCCAAATAAATTTCATCAGGATATTTGCGGATTGAACAAAAAACATAAAATGGAACTGACTAATCCCACAAAAGAGGAAGTAGGAGAGTGGATTGCTAAAGCATAGAAAGTTAATTGGATAATTTGTTAATAAGAAAATTGTTTTGGGTCTTGAATCTTGATTCTTGGTTCTAAAATCTTTAAAAAATGAACGATAAAAGTAAGATAGGTGTAATTGGTGGCGGTAGTTGGGCAACAGCTATTGCAAAAATAGCACTTACAAATGCAGAAGAAATCAATTGGTACATGCGCCGTCAGGAGCAAATTGATGAATTTATCCGGTTAAGTAAAAATCCATCCTATCTAACAGGAGTGAAATTCGACACAGATCGGATTCATTTTACTAACGATATTAATAAGTTGGTTCGCACATCTGATATTTTGATATTTGCAACTCCTTCTCCTTTTCTGAAACAACATTTAAAGAAATTAAGACGTAAACTTGACAATAAGATTATTGTATCGGCTATAAAAGGAATTGTGCCAGATGAAAATCTGATTATTTCTGATTATTTTGAAGAGTATTATGGCGTTCCAAAAGATAATATTGCCGTATTAGCAGGACCATGTCATGCTGAGGAAGTGGCTCTGGAACGCTTATCATATTTGACTTTTGGTTGTAGTTCGCGTGAGAAAGCACGCATGTTAGCACAAAAGTTCGCTTCAAGTTTTATTCGTACTTCAATTAGCGATGATATTTTGGGTATTGAATATTCATCCGTAATGAAGAATATTTATTCAATTGCTGCAGGAATTTGCCATGGTTTAAAATATGGCGATAATTTTCAGGCAGTACTAATATCTAATGCAATACAGGAAATGAATCGGTTTTGCAATGCTACAAATCCTTTGCACCGTGATATTAATGAATCAGCTTATTTAGGCGATTTATTGGTGACCGCATATTCTAAATTTAGTCGTAACCGACTATTTGGAACTATGATTGGAAAAGGATATTCTGTAAAAACAGCACAGATAGAAATGGAAATGATTGCTGAAGGGTACTATGCCACCAAGTGTATTCATGAAATAAACGAAAAATATCAAATAAATATGCCAATTGTTGATTCCGTTTACGAGATCCTCTATAATCGCTGCTCGCCAATTATGGAAATTAGAAAATTGACGGAAAAACTTAAATAATTCATAATTCATAATTGAAAATTCATAATTCATAATTATAAGATGAAAAATATTAAATTATCTATCGACAAAGCGTTTAGATTTGTATCCGAACAAAATGTAGCCGGCTACAAATCAGAAGTAGCTGCTGCAAATGCTGCCTTACATAATGGAACAGGTAAAGGAAGTGATTTTTTGGGTTGGTTAAATTTACCATCATCAATTGATGATGCACAGTTAAGCGATTTGGAAAATACTGCAAAAATTCTTCGTGATAATTGCGAAGTGGTTGTTATTATTGGAATTGGTGGAAGTTATTTAGGAGCAAAAGCTGTTATTGACGCCCTTTCAAATAGCTTTGATTGGTTGCAAACAGAACGTAAATCACCGGCGGTGGTTTATGCCGGACAAAATATTGGCGAAGATTACCTTTATGAATTACAGGAATTGTTGAAAAACAAAAAGTTTGGTATCATTTCTATATCAAAATCTGGAACTACTACCGAACCTGCATTGGCTTTTCGTCTTTTGAAATCACAATTGGAAGAACAACAAGGAAAAGAGGCTGCTCAAAAACTAATTGTTGCAGTCACTGATAAAGCACGTGGAGCTTTGCGCACGTTGGCTGTTCAGGAAGGTTACAAAACCTATGTAATTGAAGATAATATTGGTGGACGTTACTCATTTTTAACACCAGTCGGTTTGCTTCCTATAGCAGTTGCCGGGTTTGATATTCGTCAGTTAGTAGCTGGAGCATCAACAATGGAAACAAAATGTGGTTTGGAAACATCATTCGAAGAAAATCCTGCTGCTCAATATGCTGCAGTTCGTAATGAATTATATAAAAGTGGAAAAAAAATTGAAATTCTTGTGAATTTTCATCCTAAATTACACTTTATCGGTGAATGGTGGAAACAACTTTACGGCGAAAGCGAAGGAAAAGACAATTTGGGAATTTTTCCTGCTTCTGTTGATCTTACTTCCGATTTACACTCTATGGGTCAATGGATTCAGGAAGGCGAGCGTACAATTTTCGAAACTGTAATTTCGATTCAGGAAAGTAATTATACAAAGATATTCCCTACTTCAGCCGATAATTTGGATGGTTTAAACTTTCTTGCAGGAAAACGTGTAGATGAAGTAAATAAAATGGCAGAATTGGGAACAATGATTGCTCATATCGATGGTGGAGTTCCAAATTTAAAAATAGAATTACCACAATTAAATGAGTATTATTTAGGTGAATTACTCTACTTCTTCGAAAAAGCTTGTGGTATAAGTGGCTATTTATTAGGCGTTAATCCATTTGATCAACCTGGTGTTGAAGCGTATAAGAAAAACATGTTTGCTTTGTTGGAAAAACCCGGTTTCGAAGCCGAAACAAAAGCAATTAAAGCAAGATTATAAAATGAGTTGACATAGAGTCGACACATTTTTCGAAATATAATAAGCCACTATCGAATTCGTTAGTGGCTTATTTTATTAGATAATTGAATCATAAATGTCTTAAATATTCATTCATGATTTCACTTTCTGTTTCCAGTTATTTTTTGTAATTTTGCACCCCTGAATTAGTTATTGGTTGATTCGTTTATTGAAAGAATGTACAGAAATATATTCTCAATGAACGTAGTAAGATTAAATTTGTATTTTCTAATGAAAAAATTTAAAGAATATTCCGGACTTAATTTATCCGATGTAAACAAACAATTGTTGAAACGTTGGGATGAACTTGATGTTTTCCATAAAAGTATTGAAACCCGCGAGGGCAAACCATCTTTCGTATTTTATGAAGGACCACCTTCGGCAAACGGCTTGCCGGGTATTCATCATGTGATGGGACGTACCATTAAGGATGTTTTTTGCCGTTATAAAACCATGCAGGGCTTTCAGGTAAAACGAAAAGCCGGTTGGGATACGCACGGACTTCCGGTGGAACTTGGAGTAGAAAAAGCATTGGGGATTACAAAGGAAGACATTGGTAAAACAATCAGCGTGGACGATTACAATGCTGCTTGTCGCCACGATGTGTTGAAATACACCAAAGAATGGGAAGACCTGACAACCAAAATGGGCTATTGGGTGGATATGAACGATCCGTATATAACATACGACAATCGTTACATCGAATCGCTGTGGTGGTTGCTTAAACAACTCTACAATAAAAACTTACTTTATAAAGGTTATACTATTCAACCTTTTTCGCCTGCTGCCGGAACCGGACTTTCTACGCACGAACTCAACCAGCCAGGTTGCTATCGCGATGTAAAAGACACCACTTGTGTAGCACAGTTTAAGCTCAAAAGCGAAGAGAATACTTATTTTTTGGCATGGACAACAACTCCATGGACATTGCCTTCTAATACAGCCTTATGTGTTGGTTCTAACATAGATTATATTAAAGTAAAAACACATAATCCATATACTAAAAGTGAATGCAATCTTATTTTTGCTGAGAACTTACTCGAATCTGTAATTGGTAAAAATGAGTTTGAAATAATCGACCGAAAAAAAGGTGCAGATTTGGAAGGAATTGAATACGAGCAACTTATTCCTTGGGTAAATCCTGGTGAAGGCGCTTTCAAAGTTATCACCGGCGATTTTGTTACTACCGAAGACGGAACAGGAATTGTGCATATTGCTCCTACTTTTGGAGCAGATGATGACCGTGTAGCTAAACAAAATGGTGTTCCTGCATTGTTATTGATTGACAAGGATGGAAATCGCCAACCAATGGTGGATAGAACTGGAAAATTCTTTAAAATAGAAGATTTAAGTTCCGATTTTGTGACATCCAATGTTAACACGGAATTATATTCGGAATATGCAGGTCGATTTGTGAAAAATGCTTACGACACTAGTCTTACAGAAGAAGATTCAACCTTGGATGTTGATCTTTGTGTAATGTTGAAGCTACAAGGTTTAGCATTTAAAATTGAAAAACATATACACAGTTATCCACATTGCTGGCGAACAGATAAACCGGTATTATATTATCCGTTAGACAGTTGGTTCGTAAAAACAACGGCTTGTCGCGAAGAAATGATGGCGTTGAATGATACCATAAATTGGAAACCCGTTTCTACAGGAACAGGCCGTTTTGGAAAATGGCTGGAAAATCTGCAAGACTGGAACTTGAGCCGTAGTCGCTATTGGGGAACACCGCTTCCTATTTGGCGCAGTGAAGATGGAACAGAAGAAATCTGCATCGGATCTGTTGAAGAATTGATTTTGGAGATCGGAAAATCAATTACCGCAGGATTTATGGCTGAAAATCCATACAAAAATTTTAAAGTTGGTGAAAATACAGCAGATAATTATTCTGTAAAAAATATCGATTTACACCGTCCGTATGTAGATGGCATTGTTCTGGTTTCAAAAACTGGAAAGCCGATGAAACGAGAACTGGATCTTATTGATGTTTGGTTTGATTCTGGCGCAATGCCTTATGCCCAATTGCATTATCCATTTGAAAATAAGGAGATGATTGATAATCAAACAAATTTTCCTGCCGACTTTATTTCTGAAGGCGTGGATCAAACGAGAGGTTGGTTTTTTACACTTCATGCCATCAGTACAATGGTTCGTGGTTCGGTAGCATTCAAAAATGTTATTTCAAACGGTTTGGTTCTTGATAAAAACGGCAATAAAATGTCGAAACGACTAGGAAATGGGGTTGATCCATTTTCTGCCATCGAAAAATATGGTTCCGACCCGCTTCGTTGGTACATGATGACCAATGCATCGCCTTGGGATAATTTGAAATTTGATATTGAAGGCGTGGAAGAAGTTCGTCGTAAATTTTTCGGAACACTTTACAATACCTATTCATTCTTTTCACTTTATGCCAATGTAGACAAATTCATCTACGCTGAAGCTGAAATTCCTATGGAAAAACGTTCGGAAATCGACCGATGGATTATTTCATTGTTGAATACCTTGGTGAAAGATGTAACAGAATATTATGAAACCTACGAGCCGACTCGTGCAGGACGTGCCATTTCTGATTTTGTAGGCGAAAACCTGAGCAACTGGTATGTCCGTTTAAATCGAAAACGCTACTGGGGAGGAGAATACAATGAAGATAAAATTTCTGCGTATCAAACGCTTTACACTTGTTTGGAAACAGTTGCAAGACTTATGGCTCCAATTGCTCCATTCTTTGCAGACCAATTGTTTCTGGATCTAAATGCTGTTACTGGAAAAGATAAAACGGAGTCAGTTCATCTGGCAGATTTCCCGGATTTCGATGAATCGTTGATTGATAGCAATTTGGAAGAATGTATGCAATTGGCACAACAAACTTCTTCGATGATATTGGCATTACGCCGTAAAGCCGACAAAAAAGTTCGCCAGCCACTTACAAAAGCCGTTGTGCCTGCACCCGACGAAATAACCTTCAAGCAATTAAGCTATATTGCCGATTTGGTAAAGGCAGAAGTAAACGTGAAAGAACTGGAAGTTATTTCACCGGACAATGATATGAAAAATTTGGTAAAAAAAATTAAACCAAATTTTAAAACATTGGGAAAAAAATATGGCAAACAAATGAAAGAAATTGCACAAGTAATGAACTCTTTTGGGAACCATGAAATAGCAGAAATTGAACAAAACGGTAAATATCTGATGACATTAGCAACCGGTGAAGTTGAATTGACTCCAGAAGATGTAGAAATCATTACCGAAGATATGCCGGGATGGTTAGTTGCCAACGAGGGTAAACTTACTGTGGCACTTGATATTACAATCACAGATGCATTACTCCGTGAAGGTATTGCTCGCGAATTAGTAAATCGAATTCAAAATATCAGGAAATCAAATGGTTATGAAATTGTTGATAAAATTGTGGTTGAAATTGAATCTCGCGATGAAATAAATGAAGCTGTTAATGAATATGCAGGCTATATTGCAACTCAAACGTTGGCAAATTCAGTTTTGCTGTCTTCAAATATCACTGATGCCACAGAGCTTGAGTTTGACGATTATATTGTGAAAGTTTCTGTAAAAAAGGTGTAAGTGATTGATAAAGAGAATTTGATAACAATTAAATTGATGAACTAAATAAATTGTGCTTTGTGTAGATCATCAAATTGTAAATTTCTTTCATAATTATTAAAATATAATTGCAAAAATAATTGTTTAACTGAAACAAAATTCTTATTTTCGCAGGCATTATTAGAATCACATAAAAACATTTGTTTAATGTGAAATATACTTTATAAACCTCTAAAAAAAAAGCTATGGCGGAGAAAACCAGATACACGGATGTTGAATTAGACGAATTTCGTCAACTCATCTCCGTAAAGCTTGATAAAGCTCAGAAAGAATACGAAGCGTTGCGCAATGGCATAACCAATTTAGATGGAAATGATGTAATGGATACCTCACCAACCTTCAAAGTGTTGGAAGAGGGTGCAGCTACGCTTTCAAAGGAAGAGTCGGGACGACTTGCTCAACGACAAATGAAGTTTATACAACATTTACAATCGGCTTTGATTCGCATTGAAAATAAAACTTATGGTATTTGCCGCGAAACAGGAAAGTTGATTCCTAAAGAGCGTTTGCGGGCAGTTCCACACGCCACGTTAAGCATAGAAGCAAAAAACGATAAAAAATAATCAAACGAATCATAATTAATTCGGCAACGGGACAATTGTCTGTTGCCGAATTTGTATTTAATTTAATTTGCTCTTTTTCATTTAGAGAAATTGTAAATTGCAAATTTTTAATTTAAAAATGTCTATAACAAAAAAGTCAATCCTTTTAATTTTTCTAGTTTTGCTTGTCGATCAGGCTTCTAAAATTTATATTAAACTAAATTTTGCTTTGGGCGACAATATCGAAGTTTTTAGTTGGTTTAAAATATATTTTATTGAGAATAATGGAATGGCATTCGGCATGGAAATTATTGGGAAATTGTTTCTTACTCTCTTTAGAATTGTTGCTGTGGGAGCGTTGGCTTATTATATCCATATGCTTATCAAAAAAGAGGTTCGTCAGGGTTACGTTCTAACTATTTCATTGGTATTAGCAGGTGCCGCAGGAAATATTCTCGATTCGTTATTTTACGGCGTTATTTTTAGTGATAGTTTGGGTCAAGTAGCTACTTTTTTACCTTATGGTGGGGGTTATTCTTCTTTGTTTTATGGTAAAGTGGTGGATATGTTATATTTTCCAATTATTCAAAACAGTGCTGGCGAAACTATTTTTTTTAGTCCAATTTTTAATATTGCTGATTCTGCTATTAGTGTAGCGGTGGCTATAATCCTCTTTTTTTACCGCAAAGAACTCAACGATAGCCTCGAATCAAAAAAAGAAAAACAGGATGAGCCGGTTAACTAAAATATCATTTCAACATTTTTTCTTGATTGTAATTCTTTGGTTTTTTTCGGCCTGTAATGAAAGGCCCAAAGGAGTTTTGAGCAAATCCGAAATGACTGATATTTTAGTGGAAATGCACAAATTGGACGGCTCGTTGGATGCTAATGGCTTATTATACAATCAGAACGGAGAAAAGGATAAATACTATACTGCATTATTAGAAAAATACGAAATTTCACAAGCTGACTTTGATTCATCTGTTGTTTGGTACACTAAAAATCCAAAGAAATACACAAAAATATATGAAGACGTTTTTGCTCAACTGACACTTTTAAATGAAGAAGTGAAAAAAGGAAAATATCATCCTGTTGATTCAATAGAATTCTACACAGTAAAAAAGAATATCTGGAACAAAGAGACACGCTTTGTTTATTCCAAAGATTCAATTCGAACACGTTTGGGATTTGAAATAAAAGACAGTAGTTTATTATTTGGAGATGTGTATATTCTTCGCTTTTTACAACAAATTGCGCCTCAGGATTCGTCAAAAAATCCACAAATTATATTTCGAATCAATTATGCTAATGGTAAAGTTGACAGCGTTATTCAAAAAACTCACAACGATAGTTTATTACGTCGTTTCACTTTTCGGATTCCAGTTCGTAAAAAATTGAAAATAAAATCAATATCAGGCGAGTTACTAAGTAGTTCTGTGTATAAAGGTACATTTCATGCCAGAATAGACAGCATTTCACTTATTCGTGAATATAGATCTGATTTGCAAGATAGTTTGAGAAATATGGTTGAAAAGGCAGATCAGAAAAAATACAATTCTCAAAAAAAACAGCAACCTGATTCAATATTGAAGGTAAAAAAGGTTTCTCCTCCTAAAAAAGAAGGATAAGAATTCAAAGCCAACTATTCAATGATTCGATTTGCAAGTCAACTTGTTTTTTGTTCTCCACAACAAATTTTGCGAAGAACGGTGATAGAACAAAACGAAAAAAACACAATTACACGGATTTTTAGCCTTGACGAAAGTGTTGCTGAGTCGGCTCAAACTTCGTTTTTTAATGGAATTATTTCATCAGAATTCATTTCTTTGAAACAAAAATTTAGAAGAGGCGGTACTAATAAAATTATGCGTTGATTATCAATATATTGATTTGTCGAATGAAGTGTTGACAAAACCTGTTTTTCCTTCAAAGAAACCATTGATATTAGATTTTGGCTGGAACAATATTGAGCAGATAAATAAAAAAATCAGTGTTTTGTCATCGGTTCTTATCGATTTTTCTATTGCTGACATTATTGCAGCTTGTACCTATTTTCCGGCATTAGCATCGGGGATGGCAAGTACAATTTTAGTGAATAATTCAACCCAGTTGGTCCTTTGGGAAAATATAGATTTTAATATGTATAAATTTAAAGAAAATACGAGTATTAGATTTCTGGTTTAAACTTATTAAAAGAACAAAACCGAATAATTGTTGTTTAAGAATTCGTAGTAATTGACAACTAAAGAATAAAAATTTTCAAGATTCAAATTAATAAAAGAAAAATAGAATGTGGCAGATATTTTTAGGTAGCTTACTGTTGAGTTTAATTCATGCATTAATTCCCCATCACTGGATTCCTTTAATTGCCATTTCAAAGTCAGAGAAATGGACTACAAAAGAAACGCTTTTTGCAACATTTGTTACTGGCTTTTCACACATGATAAGTACCATCATCATTGGGATTATTGTTGGTTTTGTAGGTATCAAACTTTCCGAAAGCTATAGCTCAATTACAACATTTGCAGCACCAACCATACTGCTTTTAATGGGAATTATATTTGTTCTATTGGATTTCCGTTCAACACATAATCATCGTCATTTTGACATAAACAGTGATCTGAATAAAAGTAAGAAATCTAAAACTGCAATTATTACTTCGTTGAGTTTAGCCATGTTTTTTGCTCCTTGTATCGAAATTGAAGTGTTTTATTTTCAAGCCGCCAATTTTGGATGGGCTGGAATTTTTGTAGTTTCTGCTGTATATTTGGTTATGACTCTTTTGTTTTTGTTTATTTTGGTATATTTGGGTCTTAAAGGTGTAAATAAATTTAATCTTCATTTCCTTGAAAACCACTCGAAAAGTTTTACGGGGATAATTTTAATTCTACTTGGATTGGTGGCTTATTTTATTGAATTCTAATTAGTTGTAAAGATATAATTGTTTTATGTTATAGTAGAATGAACTTTTCTCCTATATTTATGTTAATCTTTATGACTTTTAATAAACAATATAAATTAAACTTAAAATGAAAACGAATAATTGGTCAACAAAAGATATTCCTGATTTAAGAGGAAAACAAATTATAGTTACTGGAGGAAATAGCGGACTTGGATTTGAAGCTGTAAAAGCATTGGCACAAAAAAATGCGCATGTCATTTTAGCTTGTAGAAATCGAAAAAAAGGCGAGGAAGCAAGAGCTAGAATTGTTAACTTAAATCCAACTTCAGATGTAGAGGTTATGGAACTCGATTTGGCCGATCTTAAATCCATAGATAAATTTGCTGCAAATTATACGCAAAAACATACTCAACTCGATGTTTTAATCAATAATGCAGGGATAATGATGGTTCCTTTTGGTCAGACGAACGATGGTTTTGAAAAACAAGTTGGAACCAATCATTTAGGACATTATGCCCTGACAGGCTTGTTGTTGGGAGTTTTGAAGAACACTCCAAAATCACGAGTTGTAAATGTAAGTAGTATTGCCCATAAATCAGGTGTTATGGATTTTAACAATTTACTTTATACTAATGGAAAAGATTACTCGCCCATGAAAGCGTATGGTCGTTCAAAACTTTCCAATTTGTTGTTTACGTACGAACTTCAGCGTTTTTTTGAATTAAATAAAATAGATTCTATTGCCATAGCAGCTCATCCAGGTGTTTCAGATACTAATTTGTTTGATCATGTTGCCCCAAAATGGGTGATGAGTATATTAAAACCAGTGTTTTCGTTAATGACTCAGCCAGCTTATATGGGAGCATTGCCTGAATTACGTGCAGCCACTGATCCCAAAGCAAAGGGAAGTGAGTATTATGGACCAGATGGATCACGAGAAATGAAAGGTTATCCTGTTTTGGTTCAACCCACAAAAAGTGCAATTAATAAAGATGATGCTAAAAAACTTTGGGAATTGTCAGAAAAACTTACCCATATTTCTTATAATTAACACTTTTTCATTCACTCAATCTATTATCATCGTGTTTAATAATGATTAGAAAGCTTCAATCTCTTTTTCATCCTGAACAATTTCAAGGCTGGGGAAAAACGAAACGCTATTTCGAAGGTTGGTATTATAAAGTCGTAAATGCCGATGAAACCAAAGCTTTTGCATTTATCCCAGGTATTGCCATGGATGAAAATGGCAATAAACAAGCTTTTATTCAGGTGCTTGATGGCAATAAACAAACTGCTGAATATCATAAATTCGAAACAATTTCTTTCAAACCATCGGTTGGGAAATTTGAAATTCAAATTCAAAATAATTTTTTCACTAAGGATTCAATCCAACTTAATTTACCCAATGTTCAGGGAAAATTAATTTTTTCATCGCTTGTTCCATGGCCAAATTCATGGTATTCTCCAGGGATTATGGGACCGTTTACTTTTGTACCCTTTATGGAATGCTATCATGGAATTTTAAGTCTTGATCACAAAATTGAAGGGGAGCTCAATATTAATGGAGAGTTAATTGATTTTACAAATGGAAGGGGTTATATGGAAAAAGATTGGGGACATTCATTTCCAAGTGCCTACTTTTGGATGCAAACAAATCATTTTAGTGCCTCAGGAATTTCATTAAAAGCTTCGGTGGCCAATATCCCGTGGTTAGGAAGTTCATTTGTTGGTTGTATTGCAGGTATTTGGTTAAACAATAAATTATACCAATTCACAACTTACAATGGAAGCAAACTTAAAAAATCCTTTGCCGACAAGGAAAAAGTGGAATTGGTAATGGAAAACAAAAACTACAAATTAGAAATTCTTGCACATCGCGAAAAAGCTACAAAACTCGCTTCTCCAATTTCTGGTTTTATGGATGGTCGCATAGAAGAAAGCATGACTTCAAAAATTGATGTCATTCTTTTTGATAAAAAAGCTAATCTCGTTTTACTAAATGATACCGGAAGAAATGCAGGACTGGAAGTTGCCGGGAATATCAGCGAAATATTTATTTAAAATTGAATGAATTTGATATAATTCAGCCAAATTACTGACAATTTTTAATATAGCTTGTTAACAATATTACCGTTTTGTCTTCAATTTTGAAAATAATTAGTACTTTTGCACTCGAATTGAAAAAAAAATATCAATTTACTCCTATTAATTGAAAATTGAAAATTGTGAATTGAAGATGAGTGTTGTAGAAAAAATTAAAAGTGCTAAGTCGACTGCTTTTTCGTTCGAATTATTGCCTCCATTAAAAGGAAATGGCATTGAAATGGTTCATAGAACCATTGATGCATTGTTGGAATTCGATCCCAAATATATAAATATTACAACGCATCGTAGCGAATTGGCATTCAAAGAAAATGCACAAGGGCTTTTTGAACAAGTTGCCGAACGTCACCGTCCGGGAACAGTTGCCATTGCAGCAGCTATTCAGAATAAATATAAAATATCAGTAGTTCCTCACGTTATTTGCAGTGGATTTACACGCGAGGAAACGGAATATGCACTCATTGATTTGCAGTTTCTTGGAATAACGGATTTGCTTCTTTTACGAGGTGATAAAGCCAGACACGAACGTGATTTTTCGCCAACCGGTCATAGATTTGCAACTGAATTGCAAGGTCAGGTAAACAATTTCAACAAAGGACTGTTTTTAGATGAAACGAAAATGAAATCGCCCATTGTCCCTTTTTCGTACGGAATGGCTTGCTATCCAGAAAAACACGAGGAAGCGCCGAACATGGAGTCGGATTTATTTTATGCTAAACAAAAAGTTGATGCAGGAGCTGAATATCTTGTAACCCAGATGTTTTTCGATAATCAAAAATATTATGATTTTGTTGAAAAATGTAGGGCTCAGGGCATTAATGTACCAATAATTCCGGGAATTAAACCCATTACACTTAAAAATCAGTTAACCGTTTTGCCAAAGATTTTTCGTTCTGAAATACCCGAGGAATTTGCAACTGAATTGAAAAAATGTAACTCAGATGCAGAAGCTGTTGAGGTTGGAGTGGAGTGGTGTACGAAGCAAGCTAAGGATTTAATAACTTACGGAGTACCAAGTATTCATTTTTACAGTATGATGGCTACACAAAGCGTAAAACGCGTGGCAAAGGAAGTGTTTTAAGTATCCCGCCCAAAAAGCGAAACAGTTTTACTTTTATCTCAATTCTTTTTTTATTCAATTATGAGTTTTATTTTTGCAATTTTCATATTCATTCTTTTTATCGGCTTATTTATTTTATTAGCCATATTGGGATTTGTGCGTTCGCTTTTTAATTTCGGAAAACCAAAAAATCCATTAAATGATCAACCTTCAGATCAATTTGAACAGTCCTCGTCGAAGTCAAAGGTATTTGATAAGAAAGAAGGGGAATATGTTGATTATGAAGAAGTAGAATAATTCCAAAGCCAGGATTCTTATTTTTTTTTTGAAAATAAATTATAAGAATTGTACTTCCTTAAAATAAAATCCTTTTCGTTCACCATTTTTTGTTGCAAGTTCCAATTGTCCGTCCGGATGAATTGCAATTATTTCTGCCTGAAATTGCTCACTTTCCGTTTGAAATGAGTGAAAACCAGATTTATAGTATAATGAATCCGCATATTCAGTCCTGATTTTTGTAATGTCTAAATTACGATACAACTCCATTAAATTTGTACAAATGGAACTTAGAATTTTTTTTCTGTTTTGACGTTTTCCAATAATTTGCATTAAGGAAACAGGATTAGGTGCTTTACTCGTAAATTTTTTCTGATTTATATTCAACCCAATTCCAATCACCACCGATTTTATTTTTCGACCTTGTAGTGAATTCTCAATCAAAATTCCAGCTAGTTTTTTATTTTTCCAATAGATATCGTTTGGCCATTTTATAGTTATATCGTCAGTCAATTCATCCAAGGTTTTTTTTATTGCTAAACTTGCAATTTGCGAAATCAGAAACTGTTCATCCACAGGAATTTGATGTGGATAAAGCGCTATACTGAAAAGTAAATTTTTTTTCGCTTCAGATTCCCACGCATTACCGATTTGTCCCTTCCCAACCGTTTGAAAATCAGTTTGCATCACAAAACCTTCTGGTAATTGTTTCTCTCGAAGCATTTCCCATAAAAGTGAATTAGTTGAGTGGGTTTGATTAATAAAAAATAGGTTTTTCATAAAGATAAACTTGAGGGAGTAATAAAGATCTTTTATTTTGTTTTTATTTTGCAATATTCAAAAGAAATTCTTCCATTTTCTGATTTACTGCTTTTGAAGTTCCATTTGCATTATTCACCATCAAAGCGAACACATATTTTTTTGTGCCTGAGTTGATAAATCCGGCATAGCACCTTACTCGAGAGATGGATCCGCTTTTAGCATGGACTTTACCTTGTAAAGGTGTGATTTTCAAAAAGTTGGATAAAGTGCCGCTTTCTCCCGAAACAGGTAATGAATTGTAAAAAATAGTTTTGTTAATACTTTTATTATTCATATAAGTAAGTAATTCAACGAAAAATTGAGCTGAAACGGCATTGGAAGGTGATAAACCCGAACCATCATACATAAATAATTGATCCACTGACAATCCTTTTGATTTCCAAAAATCTTTAATGACTTGTAGGGAAGAAGTGGTGGTTCCTGTTGAACTGTATTTCAATCCAAGATAACGGAAAATATGTTCGGCATAATGATTATTGCTTTTGATATTGGTTTCAGTAATTATTTCTCTTAAAGGTGCTGAATAATTTGTGAATATCAACTTTCGTTTAATTGATATGTCGAATTTATCAGTTGGAGTTTTACTTATTGAAAAACCGTTTTGCAGCAATTTTTCTTGAAAAGTCTTAGCTAATAATAATCCTGGATTCGGAATATCACTTTTTACTGTAAATTCATTCCGGTTGGCTGGAATTTCTCCATAAATGCTGCGTTGATAGGAGTGAGGCGCACCATAAAAATAGGCACTATCAAAACGTATTGCTGTACTTTTCAGTTGATTATTGAATGAAAATTCAGGAATTGACGGAATGGTTTTTAAAATTATTGGCGTACTACCAATTGCCCCTGAACGCAATACAACTTTACAGGTGTTGTCGAGAAAAGATAATCCGTAAATGCCTGGTGCATAATAATTTCCAATGTCTTCCCAAGACCAGCGCGGGTTTACTCCTTCATCATCATAAATACTTTCATCCACGATAATTTGACCTTTGATGATTTTTATTCCAGCGTTTCTTAAAGCTCGTATCCATTTCGAAAGAAAATCAGGATCGCCCACTTTTTCAGAACCCAAAGTTGGATCGCCACCACCCCGAATATATATATTGCCATTCAAGACACTATCCAGACTTACTTTGCCGTCAACTTCAAGTTTTGTTTCGAAACGAAAATCTGCACCAAGAATTTCAAATGCTGTAGCTGTTGTAACCAACTTCATGGTTGACGCAGGGATCACACTATTTTTTGAACGAAATTCGCTAATTGTTTGACCGTTTTTTAAGTCCCTGACTAACATGCTTATATTCGCATTTTCAAGTAGTTTGTTGTTCCTGAAATTTTCTACCGGATTAACCGCAATTACCGAGTTTGTAATAATTAAAACGGCAATTAAAATATGTTTTCTCATTGTTAATATGATTTATGTAGCAAGACTGAAATTGCAAATGCATTTGTGCAAAAGTAAAAATAAAAAACGTATTGAGTGCTATAATAAACATTCCATTCTGAAAATAATTTATTAAAATTCATGCAGTTTTCAAATACATTATTTATATTTGCATGTTGAAACTATCTGTATTTTATCTGATTAATAACTTCTTAATTAGTTTAATAAATTAAAACCTACGATTATGAACAAAATGGTTTCCCATTTAATTACAGCACTTCCTATCTTATTTTTGTTGATTTCATGCGATTTAATAACAGAATTACAATCAGGTTCTTCAAAACTCACTTTCAAAGCCGCTGTTATTGGCGAAAAAGTAGCAACTACCGATACTATTGTATTTAACGGGAAAAATATTAAATCGTTTAATGGAACAACTGGTGAAGTTGCATTTGCGGATTCAATGACCATTTCGAAACTAAATTCATACAGAAGGATAGTATGTTATTTGGAAAGTGATTCACTGTTTGCCTTTAGAGTGACATCAGACATTATGTCGTCGATAGTGAATGATTTGGTTTTAAATCATAATTTGTATGATGGTAAATATTACTTTCTGGATGGTTATCCCCCTTTAATCAATAACACCGCAGATGTAAATATGCGAATTCTGAACAAAGAAAAACGCTCAATGGCTTGGACTCGATTTATTGAAGAGTTAAAATGGGAAGGAAAATTGAAAAAGTAAATATATAGACCGCAAGAATCAAGAGCCAAGAATCAAGAGCCAAGAGCCAAGAGCCAAGAGCCAAGAGCCAAGATGTAAAGTGCACACTGTCAATTACATTACAAATTATTATGTCAGATATACAAACTCGTTGTATATAGTGGGTAGTTTATAGAAAGAAAAAGCTGCAACCCTAAAGGTTTGCAGCTTTTTTTTAATTGTCAACTGTCAATTATGAACTGTCAAGTTATTTTATTCAGCTTTTGGTTTTTCTTCTCTTGGAGGACGTGGCATCAAAGCTTTACGTGAAAGTTTGAATTTACCAGTCTTTTGATCAATTTCCAGCAGTTTTACATCAATAATGTCACCTTCTTTGATACCTGATTCGTCCATTGTTTCGATACGTTTCCAGTCAATTTCAGATATGTGCAACAAACCTTCTTTTCCTGGCATAAATTCGACAAATGCGCCGTAAGGCATTACCGATTTTACTTTTGAAGGATAAGTATCACCTATTTCAGGAATAGCAACAATACCTTTAATTTTAGCAATAGCAGCATCAATCGCCGTTTTATTATTTGCAGCAATTTCCACACGTCCTTGATCACCAATTTCTTCAATCGTAATCACAGCACCTGTTTCAGCTTGCATGTTTTGAATAATTTTTCCACCAGGTCCGATAATTGCACCAATCATTTCTTTTGGTATAAACATCACCACAATACGAGGAGCGTTTGGTTTCATTTCTTCACGTGGAGCCTCCAGTGTTTCCTGAATTTTTCCCAAAATATGCAGACGACCGGCTTTTGCTTGGTTCAATGCAGTTTCAAGAATTTCAAACGAAAGTCCGTCCACTTTAATGTCCATTTGCGTAGCAGTGATACCATCTTTTGTTCCAGTAACCTTGAAGTCCATATCTCCCAAGTGATCTTCATCACCCAAAATATCAGAAAGAACAGCAAAGTTTTTACCTTTATTTTCAGAAATCAATCCCATTGCAATACCCGAAACTGGTTTTTTAATTTCAACACCTGCATCCATCAAAGCCAATGTTCCGGCACAAACTGTTGCCATTGAAGATGAACCGTTTGATTCCAAAATATCAGAAACAATACGCACTACATAAGGATAATTTTCAGGCATCATGTTTTTCAACGCACGTAATGCCAAGTTTCCATGACCTACTTCGCGACGACCTACGCCACGTGAAGCGCGCGCTTCTCCTGTAGCAAATGGAGGGAAGTTATAATGCAACATGAAACGTTCTTTACCTTTGAAAAGAGCATCATCAATCAATTTCTCATCCATTTTGGTACCCAATGTTACGGTAGTTAATGACTGAGTTTCACCGCGAGTAAATACAGCAGAACCGTGAGCTCCCGGTAAATAATCAACTTCAGACCAGATAGGACGAATTTCAGTAGTTTTACGACCATCAAGGCGTTTGCCTTCATCCAAAATTGAACGACGCATGGCTTCTTTTTCAACTTGGTGGTAGTATTTGCTAATAAGACCATTTTTTGCCGCAGCAACTTCAGGTTCTAATCCGGCAATATATTCAGCTTTTACAGCTTTAAAATTATCACTGCGTGAGTGTTTGTCAGCATTACAGGCTGAAGCAACAACAAGCACTTTGTCATACGTTTTTGCCCAAATATCTTTTTTCAGATCTTCGTCATTTTCTTCGTGACAATAAGTACGTTTCACTGTTTTTCCGACTGCTTCCATCAATTCCAATTGTACTTGGCAATGTACTTTAATGGCTTCGTGAGCTACTTTCATTGCATTCAATAAATCATCCTCACTTACTTCTTTCATTTCTCCTTCTACCATCATAATATTATCGATAGTAGCAGCTACAATGATTTCCATATCAGCAGTTTTCAATTGTGCAAAAGTTGGATTTACAACGAATTGACCATCGATACGTGCAACACGTACTTCAGAAATTGGTCCGTTGAAAGGAACATCAGAAACAGCCAAAGCAGCAGAAGCAGCTAAACCAGCCAAAGCATCCGGCATATCTTCGCCATCAGAAGAAACAAGCATAACATTTACAAAAGTGTCTGCATGATAATCATCTGGAAACAAAGGGCGCAATGCGCGATCAACTATACGAGATACAAGGATTTCATAATCCGATGCACGACCTTCACGACGAAGGAAACCTCCTGGATAACGGCCAAATGCGGCATATTTTTCTTTATAATCAACCGAGAGCGGCATAAAATCCGATCCTGGTGTTGCGTCTTGTGCCGAACAAACGGTAGCAAGCAGCATGGTGTCGCCCATGCGAACCATTACAGAGCCATCGGCTTGTTTCGCCAATTTTCCTGTTTCAATAGTAATGGTGCGTCCATCACCCAATGTGATAGTTTTTGTAACTACATTCATAAAATTACATTTTTCTTGTTTTAAACATCTATATTTTCGGGCACAAAGATACAATATTTTTCTGAAAAAATATCCATATCCAGACTAATTTACTCATTTTTTGGGGATTGATATGTGTTGAAAAAATGTGATTCTTAGAGGACTAACTATTTTTTCAATAATCCAATTTGCCTAAGCTCATCACGCAAAGCAGGTCTACGAGAGTAAAGTATACAAATTTCCTGAACTACAGCATTGACAGAATTAATAATTGTTTCTTCAGAACTAAGAAATTTCAACAATACAGCAACTTCATGGTAGTAATTTCGGCCCATGTTTTTTTCGAGCGATTCAGCAATTTTTGTTTTTGAAATTTCAAAACAATCAGTTGGGTATTTATTAATGATTGAACACATTATAATTGTTAAGTTTGACAGATAACCATTGTAACTTTTAGCAAAATTCAAAATCTCAGTATGCATTTTTTCTACTTCCAACATTTGTATATAGAAATTGTATGAATAGCCATTTCTATGTGTTTCAATATATTGGATTCTCTCATTCCGAGTAAGCAAACCTGCTAGTCTTTTATAGTCATCAATTTTATATTGCGCATTTGTTTTGTAAACTAATACCTTCTTGCTAAATTCATTATCATAATCATCATCCATAGCACTTGCTATTAGATTCACCAATTTATTTTCAAAAAGCGGGAAAAGCAATTTTGCATTTTTATGAAATGCAGATTTATCGGTTGTTGATTGATAATTGAGCAATTCAGTAGCCACACCAACATTCAATGTGCACAGTTTTTCGGCTTCAGAAACCCATGATTCGGCATTAACAAAGCGAGTTGCTTGCAGATATGTATTAGGGAAAAGTTCGATATTATTTGTATTTTGTTTACAATCAACATAAACAGTTGAGCAACTTTCACTGTTATTTTTCAAAAGTGCAGTCATTATCAAATCATGGATTTCGGTTGAAAATAGATTTGCTTCTCCTGTTCTGAAACAAAGCATTGTGTCTTTAATTGTTTCTGAAAGGGCTTTATTGTTGAGAATTGTGCGGTTGATTACAATTTCAATTTCCTTTTCTATTTCTTTAAGGCAATTAGAAAAATACTCTTGCGAATCACCTAAATTGTCATAATCATCATCTATGTCAGCTTCGTAACAGGCTATCAATAAGCCCGTAAATTGAGCCATTACCATTTCAATATTTCCTTGCGAAATTTGTCCAATCATTTCTATTTTAAAAGACTGGAATAATTCAGCCACTTCTTCTTCCACAGCCTCTTGTGCCATTTCCCATTCTTCATAATACCTGTCGTTCCTGTTGTGATAGCGTTCATAGTCAGGTTCATTAAGGTCAAGTGCTTCTAAAGTTTCTTGATATTCATTTGCCATTTCTATTACTTTCTCGTTGAAATTGATTGCCTTGCTAATTTTATCTTTCTGATTATTAGTAAAGTATAAAACAAATTGAGATTGTAACTCTTTGGAATTCTCCAATACTTTTTCAAGAAAATCAATTTTTTGTTCTGAAGTAAGAGAGCTAATAATTTGTGCGTATTTTTCCATTTTTGATATTCTAAATGAATTTGTAATTTTATATCACCAACTTCCTGATTTGTTCATTGACTTTAATCTAAAATAAAGCAAAAATGTCAATAAACTATATATTAATCTGTTTTTATCGACTTCCAAACTGTTGATAAATGATACAGCTAAAAAGGTATAAAAATAGATTTTCGCAGAGAATTGGAAACCTCAGGACATAAAATGCCTTAAGATTGATAAGTTTTGGAGTTTGATTTAATTCAGATTGTGAAGCATGTAAATGAATAATAACTACAATTTATAATTCCAACCTACACCGGCATACATTATGCTTTTGGGATTTGCTTGTTGAATTTCCTGATCGTAACGCAACTGAACCTGCACAGAAGTATGGCGTGAAATTCGATATTTCAAACCTAAAGTCGCCCGATAACTATCCAGATAAAAACCTTTTGCTCCATTAATCGGACAAAATAATTCGCCGGAAATAAACGGTTTTAGTGGAGAACCGAATATGTCGTAAGCACATTCCAGTTTATTGCGCCAAACGTATTTTGGATTGTAATTATAGCTACCTCTTAGTTCGTCACGCCAGGTGGATTGTCCCCGTGTGCGCAGCCCTATTTCTAAAGTGCGCAACTTCAGTTCACTAGAAAGGCCCAATGTAGCGCGATGCCTGAATTCATACCTATCTTTTTTGTGCTGATATATGAAGTCGTAATCCATCTCTGCCATCAACAACTTTCTGAGAAGAGAGTAATTGATGCCTAACGATGTAAGTGAACGATTAAAACTCGATACATTTTGGTCGAACCTTAATTCCTGCTCCAACTTTGCACCTGAAAAACGACCGAAATCTTTCGATATTGAAACAGAGCCAATTGCTCCAAAATCATTCGTTTGGGCGGACGAAGAAAATGGAATCAATAAGCAGAGAAATAAAAATGATAGTATGTAGGTGAATTTTATCATTAAGAAAAATCGCTAAGTCTTGTAATTGTATCGATTGAATTCGGTTCATTCCCTGCCGGACTGTAGTAAATTTTAATAAATGCAATGTCGCGTAAAAAATCAATATGACCAACCTCAGCTCTGATAATTTTCAGTCCGGTTCGTTTTTCCAAATCAGCTTTTAGTTCTTCGTATTTTTCAGGCTTTACGAGATCAATCTTTTCATAAAGTATAGCTTTAGTTGATGTGTGCTTGATAAATCTTCGGCTCTCCATCATGGCTATTGCGCCTACAAAAAGCACATTTGCTGCTATGACTTCCGAAATACTAATGGTCATAGCTAAACCATTAATAACAGAAACGCCGATAATTACAAATAAATAAGTCATTTCACGAATGGACACCTGCTCGGTTCTGTATCGGAGAATTCCAAATATGGCAAAAAGCCCTAAAGCCATACCAATTTGCAACTTAACAGAATCTAACATAAAAATGAGCAAAAATATTGTTACAGCAAAAAGCGTGTAGGTAAACAAAAATTCTCGACGACCATTTTTCTTATAATAGAAATATCGTATTATTATCCAGCATATCAGTATATTGAATCCGAAACGAATCAATAGTTGAAGTAAGGCGTCGTCTTGAAAAATTGGAACACCCATAAAATCGGGGCCAGTAAAACCTTCGGTGCCATATTCTTTGGCTATGGTTGGGTCAAATTCAGGAAAATCAGATTGTACCATGGTTATTATTTGTAATTTTATTAATAATTCTTAGTTTCTTTTTAAATCGGTTCTTTTTCAAATCGGGATATAGAAGCACCATTCCCAAACAATATTTACTCATGCTTCCGGGCAAAATCTTCAATTCGTTCAGATATTCCTTAAAGTAAGATTTGTATGCCCCATCTTGCTTCATTTCTACAATTACCAGACCATCAATGCTTTTGTCGTTTCCATTCGCCAAATCCCGATAAACCAAACTTGTATCGAGAGTGACGCGTTCTGTCAAATTTTTATCTACAAGTGTAATTCGTTGAAAGAAATTTTGAAGCTGAGGTTTTAATCCAGAGGGAAGATAAGGTGATTTTGTGGTAATAAAATGGTTTTCATCATCGGAAAATGTCATTGATAGAAATTGATCCACATTTATTTCAACTCTTTTTTTTGACGTTCTACCTTTATTGTTTTTCCTTTTAATTTCCAGAAAGCTAATCTTAGAATTGACATACGATCGCATCCTTATTTTAAAGCGATTTAACTTTCCGTTGTGATGCATTATGTACATATCCGCATCGTCGGTATCGAAGTAAATGGTGGAGTAGGGCGAAATTCTATGTCCATCAATTTCAACAATACGATAATGATCCACAGCTTTGCTCATCAAAAAAGGTAAATGTGCAATGTTGAGGAGGAACTTTGTATCCACTCTGTTCATCAACTTCACATTATCCATCTCCTCAAGTGGAATAGAATCAAAACGGGCAAATAAATCTAAAAGTGAATCATTTGCTCTGCTTTCATTTTTGACCGTATTATTTAGAGTACTGGTATTGTTTTGTAGAATATAATCGTCCATTTGGCAAGTAATTGTATTGAGTTTTTTTCGTTCCGTCGGGGTTGTAAGCGTACTTTCTAATTCTACTTACCTTGTTCCGATCGTCATAAACTACCTCTTTGATGCAAAAGTCAGTTGTGTCATATTCAAACAGAACTCTTTCGCGCATACCGTAAGTTGCATATTCAATTTCTTCAATTTTATTGCCTCTTGCGTTATAAACTGTGGTGTGATCTAGCCAACGATTTTTACCATTTGCATCGGTATTGTATTCATTAATGGTCATGTTTTTTTTTCGTTCGCGCTTGTCAATCAATGATTCAGGTGAGGATTGGGCACAAGCGATAGAAATTACTCCAAGTAATAAAAGTGTTATTGCTTTTGAACGTAATGTGATTTTTTTCATTCAACTAAAAATTAAGTAGTAATAATAATTTGAAATGGAGTATCAATTGTTTTGATAATTCCTTTATCGGAAATTGTAACTGTTTGTATCACAGGCGACAATACTTCTGTAATTTTATTTTCAGTAAATGTAAAGACTTCATATTCACCCGGGTCCAATTTTTGGAACATAAATACGCCATCCAATCCTGTTCTTACTTCATCAAAATGATAAAGTGTGCCGACCAAACGTATATAAACCCGAACGCCATAAGCGGTTATAGGCGCCGTAATCGCATAACCTTTGTTGTAATAAGTTGCAAGAACTCTGCCTTTAATATAGGATGTTTCAAGTGACTTACCTTCGTGGATATAAATATCATTTACTGTTTTAGTTTCGCCTTTTGCCACAGTAACTGAGTCAATCACAGCCACTTTTCTGGAATTTGGAAATGTACTGTAGGCAAACACTTTATAAGTTCCGTCGGTGAGGTATCTGAATCTGTAATATCCATCGTAGCCCGTTTCCATTTTATCGCCGTAAATAGGTTCATCGCCGTAAACTATATACACATCAGTTTTTGCTGCAGGGAAAGTATCTGCATCAAAACTGTAAATGTCATCTTCATGAAGTACTTTGAAGATATGACCTTGAACAACTGAGATTCCACCTTCACCTTCTTCGTTAATACACGAGAACAAGAGAAATGATGCTAATATAAATAATAAGTTCTTTTTTTTCACAAATATATTGATTTAAGAGTTGCGCTATTGAATTTATAAATTATTTCAAAACTATTTCAATTGCAAAAGTAGCGAAATAATCTAACTTCACTTTAAAATATGTTTTAAAACTAGAAATTTGATTGATTATATTTTAGATTCACAATAGTCTAGAGCTTGTATTCCAAAAAAACAGACAAAATCTTCATGAATGTCACTTTAAATTGATATGCAAACTGTCATTCTGTCACCAAATTCAGGTTGGTATCTTTTTTGACTACTGCACTAACCGTAAAACAAAACAATAATTAACCATTTAACATATAAAGAAAAATGTCAAAAGGAAACATTGGGGTAACAAGTGCAAATATTTTCCCCGTTATTAAAAAATTTCTGTACAGTGATCATGAGATTTTTTTGCGTGAATTAGTGTCGAATGCAGTGGACGCCACACAAAAGCTAAAAACATTGGCTGCTGTGGGCGAATACAAAAGCGAACTGGGTGACCTTACTGTACGAGTGGCGGTGGATAAAAAGAAAGGTACATTGACCATTTCAGATCATGGAATTGGTATGACAGCCGAAGAGATTGAAAAGTATATCAACCAGATAGCTTTTTCGGGAGCCGAAGAGTTTTTGGAAAAATACAAAAACGATGCGCAAGCCATTATCGGTCATTTCGGTTTAGGTTTTTATTCTTCGTTTATGGTGTCTAAAAAAGTGGAAATATTTACACAATCGAGTAAAGAAGGAGCTACAGCTCAACACTGGTCATGTAAAGGTGATCCCGAATACACATTGGAAGATTCTATTAAAGCTGACCGTGGAACTGATATTGTTTTACACATTGATGACGAAAACAAAGACTTCCTTGAAGAATCTAAAATTCAGGAATTATTGACTAAATACTGTAAATTTCTTCCAATAGAAATTGCTTTTGGCAAGAAAAAAGAATGGAAAGACGGTAAAAATGTTGAAACTGAGGATGACAACATCATCAACAACACTAACCCCGCCTGGACACGCAAACCTGCCGACCTGAAAGACGAAGATTACAACGCATTCTATCGCGAGTTGAATCCAATGGGTGAAGATCCACTTTTCCACATTCATTTAAATGTTGATTATCCTTTTAACCTCACCGGTATTCTTTATTTCCCAAAAATTAAGAATAACATCGACATGCAACGCAATAAAATCCAGTTGTATTGCAATCAGGTGTATGTTACCGACCATGTAGAAAACATTGTTCCTGAATACCTTACCCTGCTTCATGGGGTGATTGATTCACCAGATATTCCGCTCAATGTTTCGCGCAGCTATTTACAAAGTGATGGGAACGTAAAAAAGATATCGAGCCATATTACCAAAAAAGTAGCCGACCGTTTGGCCGAAATTTTCAAAGCCGACCGGACACAATTCGAAGAAAAATGGGACAATATGAAAGTGTTCATTCAATACGGAATGTTGAGCGATGAGAAATTTTACGAAAAAGGAGAAAAATTTGCATTACTTAAAAATGTGGATGGCAAGTATTTCACTTTCGATGAATACAAAACGTTGGTTGGTGAAAACCAAAAAGACAAAAATGGCGATGTAATTTATTTATATGCCAATAATTCCGACGAACAATACAGCTATATTCAACACGCTCAGGAAAAAGGGTACGATGTGTTGATTATGGATGGACAGTTGGATGTGCATGTAGTAAGCCAATTGGAACAGAAATTTGAGAAAACCCGTTTTGTACGTGTGGATAGCGATGTAATTGACAAAATCATTCAAAAAGATGATGAAAGCAAAGTAACGCTTTCTAACGATCAACGCGATGCATTGGTGACTGTTTTCGAATCGCAAGTTCCTGTATTAGAAAAAACCAACTTTATAATAACCTTCGAGCAACTTGCACCTACCGCCAATCCGGTTTTCGTAACACAAAACGAGTTTATGCGCAGGATGAAAGAAATGTCATCTTTGCAAGGTGGCATGATGAGTTTCTATGGCGAAATGCCCGATAGTTACAACTTGGTGGTGAATACAGCTCATCCAATCATTGAAAAGTTATTGGGTGAAGAAGAAGCTGCATGCAGTGCAAGTGTTGCACCATATATTACCGAAATTGCCATTGCCGAAAACGAAAAATCTACTCTGAAAGACAATCATAAAGGCAAAAAGGACGAAGAAATTCCAACTGAAGAAAAAGCTCAGATTGAGGAATTGGACAAACAAATTACAGAACTGACCGATAAGAAAAAGGCAGTTTTAAAATCGTTTGCTACTGACAATAAACAAGTTCGTCAACTAATTGATTTAGCTCTTTTGGCAAACAATATGTTGAAAGGCGAAGCGTTGGCAAATTTTGTGAAAAGAAGCGTGGAATTGCTTTAAGAACCTTACCCCTGACCCCTCTCCTTGTGGAGATGGAAACTGTAAAAAACAAACAAAGACCGAGCAATTATGTTCGGTCTTTGTTGCTTTTACTTCTCGGGGAATTTAGGGGGTCATCTTTGTTGGTCTGTTATGCAATCCGCATTCTTTGTGTTCAGGATCTTCCCACCACCAGCGTCCTGCACGTAAATCTTCGCCCAGCTTCACAGCACGTGTGCAAGGCTGGCAACCAATGCTTGGGAAACCTTTGTCGTGCAATTCGTTATAAGGAACTTTATTAGTTTTAATATATTCCCAAACCTCTTTTTCGAGCCAATGAACCAATGGATTTATTTTTATGATACCATTTGCTTCGTCCCATTCTACAGTTTTAGCGCCCATACGAGTGATAGATTGTTCTTGACGGAGGCCACAAATCCAAACTTCCAATCCCTGAAATGCTCTTTTTAGTGGTTCAAGTTTTCGAACCTGACAGCATTGTTTCCGCTTTTCAATACTGTCGTAAAACAGGTTAATGCCATTTGTCTTTACCATTTTTTCAACTTTGGAACTCTCGGGAAAAAAAACTTCGATGGCAATGTCATACTTATTGTTAGTTTTGTCGATAAGTGAATAAGTTTCGGGGAAAAGCCTTCCGGTATCGAGTGTGAAAATTCGTGCATCTTTATCTATCCTGACAATCAAATCGGTCAATACTTGATCTTCGATGCTCAAACTCGACGAAAGGGCAATTTTTCCTTTGAATTCATTGAGAAAATAAGTAAGAATTTCTTCAGGAGATTTACCTTCGAATTCCTCATTGAGAGCTTCAATATGACCCCCAACCCCTAAAGGTAAGTTGGAGTTAGTTTCATCTTGTTTATTCATTTTGTCATTATTCTACTTTTAATTATAGACTGTAGTAATTTAGTTGGCTGTATAGGGGCTAGGGGTAGGTCAGAGACAGTACCCATCAAATAGTAAACGTTTCATCTTCCAAATTATGTACAATCATTCCAGCACCCACAGTTTCGAAGGTATTTTCATCTATGAGCACCAAACTTCCGGTGGTACGGTTTTCGCTGTACGAATCATATTTCAATGGCTTTAATGTTTTAATGGAGATATGTGCAATATCATTTACTTTCACTGTTTTATCATCCAATATATTCTCAAGTGTATTGATATTTACCTTAAAATGAATGTTTTGTATTATTGCTCTTGTCTCTTCCGTTGCATGACGAATAATATATTTACCCCCTTCGTTTAGTGGTCTATGATTCAACCAGCAAACTAGTAGCGACACATTGGCACTTACAGTTGGCTTTTGTTCCGAACTTTTTACAATGATATCTCCACGGCTCACATCTACATTGTCGGCTAGACGTATGGAAACAGATTGAGGAGTAAAAGCTTCATTTAATGACTTATCACCTTCGTCAATTGCAACAATTTTCGACTGTGTTTTTGAAGGTAAAATCGTTACTTCATCGCCTACTTTATAACTACCACCCGAAAGTCGACCGGCATAACCGCGATAATCATGAAATTCATCGCTACGCGGACGAATGACCAATTGGACCGGGAAACGAGCTGGAAGTTTGGTTTCGTCAACACGTACCGGAAGTGTTTCCAGCAAATGTAGCAGAGTTTCGCCTTTGTACCAAGGTGTTTTATTTGAAGCATCCACCACATTATCGCCATTCAATGCCGAAATTGGAATAAAAATGACATTTTTCAACTTTAATATTTTGGATATTTCTTCGTATTCCCTTTTAATAGAATTGAAAACAACTTCGGAAAAATCGATCAAATCCATTTTGTTTATTGCCACCACCACATTAGGTATTTGCAATAACGAAGCAATATACGAGTGGCGTTTACTTTGCTCGATAATTCCATGCCGGGCATCGATAAGAATAATGGCAACATCCGCAGTGGAAGCACCGGTAACCATGTTTCGGGTATATTCAATATGTCCCGGAGTGTCGGCAATAATAAATTTACGCTTAGGAGTTGCAAAATAGCGATAAGCCACATCGATAGTAATGCCTTGTTCGCGCTCTGCACGAAGGCCATCGGTGAGCAACGCGAGGTTTACTTCATCGCCAAGGCCAAGGCGTTTGCTTGCATCTTTTACAGCTTGCATTTGATCTTCGAATATAGATTTGCTATCGTAAAGTAATCGCCCTATAAGCGTACTTTTGCCGTCATCCACACTTCCTGCGGTACTAAATCGCAGCAATTCCATGTCTAAATATCCTGTTGTATCTTTTGTTTGCGTTAACATAATCTTGTTTTTGTTCAATTGTGAATTATCAATTATGAATTATGAATTGATTAAAAATATCCCGCCTTTTTTCTGTCTTCCATGGCAGCTTCAGAGCGTTTATCGTCCGATCGACCACCACGTTCGGTAACACGTGAGCTGGCTATTTCGTCAATAATATCAACCAACGAATTAGCAGTTGATAGTGTTAAACCGGTACACGTAATATCGCCGATAGTACGGCAACGAACTTGTTTTAGCTCTACTGTCTCAGTTGACTTACGGGGAATTGCATCTAAGGCTGCATATATTACCCCATCGCGCTCAAATACTTCTCGTTTGTGTGTGTAATACAACGACGGTAATGGAATATTTTCTTGTAAAATATATTGCCATACATCCATCTCCGTCCAGTTACTTATTGGAAAAATGCGAAAATGCTCGCCCAGTTGTTTTTTTCCGTTGAAGATATTCCACAATTCGGGACGTTGATTTTTTGGATCCCATTGTCCAAATTCATCGCGGTGTGAAAAGAAACGCTCTTTGGCACGGGCTTTTTCTTCGTCACGACGAGCACCACCCAAAGCAGCATCAAATTTGTATTTTTCGAGCGTATCCAATAGTGTAATTGTTTGCAATTTATTTCGACTGGCAGTATAGCCCTTTTCTTCTACCGCACGGCCTTGAGCAATAGATTCTTCTACCGATCCTATAATCAGATTTGCTCCAAGAAGCTTTACCAAATCGTCACGATAAGTCAGCGTTTCTTCGAAGTTATGTCCGGTGTCGATATGTACAAACGGAAACGGAATGGCAGCTGGATAAAATGCTTTGTAAGCCAAATAGGCCATTACGATTGAATCTTTTCCGCCCGAAAAAAGCAAAGCAGGTTTTTCGAACTGTGCTGCCACTTCGCGCAGAATATATATAGATTCGGACTCTAATTCTTTGAGATGGGTTAATTTGTAACTCATGTAATTTCTTTGATTATTATGTGAGAACTGGCTGTATTATTTATAGTGCAAAATTACAGCTAACATCAATGCCAAAGAATACCACAATGTGAGTAAATGTGTACCATGAATGAGGTATTTAATTTTGAAATAAACTGGCTCAATGGTACGATAGAATCATTTTGATATCTGGCTTAAAAATAGAAAGTCCTATCATTTACTTAGGATGAGGTAAGTGAAAGATAGGATTTCTTACTCCGATTTTTCTTCATTGATTTTTTGTAAGGTAAGTTTAGATTTTTTCTAATTCCTTTTTTATTGTTTGCAAAACTTGTTTCAATTGCACCTCGGTATGTGCTTCGGAGATAAAACTTGCTTCGTAGGCCGATGGTGAGAAATAGATATTTTCACGGATTAATGCTCTGAAGAATCGGGCAAAACGCTCGGTATCGCTGTTTTTTACATCATTGAAATTTCGAATTTCATGATCGGAGAAAAAAAGTGTAAACATAGAACCAATGTGATTCAGCACAATGTCTTTCCCTTTAATAATCTCTTTAAGTTCAGCAATAAAAGTTTCACTTTTTGTTTCCAAACGCGAATAAAAACCAGGCTGACTGAGTAATTGAATGGTTTCAATACCGGCTGTCATTGCAATAGGATTGCCCGAGAGCGTTCCGGCTTGATAAACAGGGCCATTGGGTGACAACATGTCCATTATTTCGGCACGACCACCAAAAGCGGCAGCCGGAAAACCACCGCCAATAATTTTACCAAAAGCGGATAGGTCGGGAGTAATGCCAAATCGTTGCTGAGCTCCGCCCAACGCTAAACGAAAACCTGTGATTACCTCATCAAAAATCAATAACGAGCCGTATTGTTTGGTTATTTCACGCAAACCAGACAGAAACTGTTTCTCAGGAACAATAACACCCATATTGGCCGCTACTGGTTCTAAAATTACAGCCGCAATATCATTGCCATACTTTTCAAAAACTATTTTTACAGCCTCAAAATCATTGTAAGGCAAACTTAAAGTATGTTTCGTAAAATCAACAGGAATACCACTCGACGAACTTCCACTAAGCGTAGCAACTCCCGAACCTGCCGAAACCAATAAATGATCGGCATGACCGTGGTAGCAACCATCGAATTTTACAATGATATTGCGTCCGGTAAATCCGCGAGCCACACGTACAGCACTCATCACGGCTTCGGTTCCCGAACTCACAAACCGTACTTTTTCAAGTGACGGAACAGATTCGACCAATAATCTGGCTAATTGCGTTTCCAGCAAGGTGGGAATTCCGTAACTAGTGCCATTGTCAATAGCCGCTTTTACAGCTTTGTTTACCGTTTTGTGATTGTGCCCGAGTATAAAAACTCCCCACGAAAGGCAAAAATCAGTAAATACATTGCCATCCACATCGGTAAAATTCACGCCATCGGCTTTGGATACAAACAATGGCGCTTCGCCCACACTTAGGAGAGCGCGCACCGGACTGTTTACGCCACCGGGAATATATTTTGAAGCTTCGTTATAAGCCTTTTCTGACAAAGTCCTTTGCATAATACGTTATTATAAAGTTTGCTCCGGCACGTTTTATGGCCGTAAGCGATTCTAAAAATCCTTGTTCCTCGTTTATCAATCCTGCATCGGCTCCATTTTTGAGCAAGGCATATTCGCCTGAAACCTGATAGGCAGCCAACGTAACCGTGGGAAACGCTACACTCGCCCGCTGAATAATATCCAGATAGGCCTGCGCCGGTTTCACCATTACCCAATCGGCACCTTCTTCAATGTCGGCAGCAATTTCTTCAATTCCCTGATGACTAGTGCGGTAATCCATTTGGTAGGTTTTACGGTCGCCAAAACTTGGAGCAGAACCCGCCGCATCGCGAAAAGGACCGTAAAAGTTTGAAGAGTATTTGGCCGAATACGCCAGCACTTTCGTGTCGAGTTTATGTGCTTTTAAAATTTCTTTTAAAGCCTGAATCTGTCCATCCATCATGGCCGACGGCGCTACAAAATCGGCTCCAGCCTGCGCATGAACCAGCGCGATTTTTGCTAAAAGCGGTAATGAACTGTCATTATCAATTTTTTCTCCGTCCAACAATCCGCAATGTCCGTGTGAAGTATATTCGCACAAGCAAACATCTGTAAAGATCACAACCTGCGGAAAATGCTTTTTGATTGCTCGGACAGCACGGCATACGAGCGAATCGGGATTGTAACCTGCTGAGCCGATTTCATCCTTTAAGTTATCTGTAATAACTCCAAAAAGTAATATTTTATCAATACCTAATGCCACCGTTTCTTCCAAATCAATCAATAATTGATCAATTGAAAACCGTGAAATGCCTTTTAGCGTTCGAATAGGTTGTATTTCGTTTTCGCCATCCACAATAAAATATGGATAAATAAAATCAGTAGCTGAAACTCGCACATCGGCATAAAACTCGCGGGTGGCGGCATCGATTCTGTATTGACGAAAACGGGAAAATATAGCCTCTTTTCCAGCCACCTTGTCCTCCAAAAGTGGTTTCAAAGAAGATTCCGACATAATTCTATTTGATAATCCATTCATATTTTCTTTTATTTTAAACTAATATTTTCTTTTTTAGTTACTCCGTTTTTAAGTCCCCATCAGGGGATTTTGGTGGCTTCATTAAACCTTTTCTCCGTTTCTTTTCCCCTGAAAATGTAATTTTTATTCGTTGGAAATGTTCCGTATAAACGTAAAAAGTTAGTAACGCACGAAGGTGATGAAAACACAATATTGGGAATATTTGTCAAGTCGAGCGGTTTCAGATTTTCAGGATATGTATTGTGATAAACCTTTACAGTGCTAACTTTCCAACCAAGTTTCTTAAGTCCGTCGGGCAAAACCGACAATCCAATATCCGAACGAGGTATAAATACTTTTCCAACGGTGAAATTATTCCTTTCAAAATTTTTTAAAAGTCCGACAGAGGATTCTTCTTCTGCCTGTACATCTGGAGTAATACCGTGAAGTTTCAGTTCCTGAGAAGTAATCTTTCCAACCGAAGCTATTTTCAATTTGGCTAAATAACGGGTATCTTTACCTGAATTTTCTAATGCTTCAAAAAAGAATTTCACAGTATAACGACTTGTAAAAAACAGCCAATCGTATGAGTCGAGCCGATTCAATTCTGTTTCCAAACCTGGATTGGGCGAAATGGCTTCTATGCTGATTAACGGCTGATGAATCACCCGTCCTATTTTATCATAATGTTCTTTTTGAGTGCCTGTTACCAAATAGGTCGGGCGTTTTACATCCTGTTCCGATTTATTTCGCAAACCAACCACATCTCCAATAATACTGATAATCGGAGTTGGGAAAGGCTCTGTTTCACGGCTAAGCGATTCCAAAGTATAGAAAAATTCCTGTTGCTCTGGCGACGAAACTTTCGACACCAGCAGCACCGGAGTTTGAGGATTTCTGCCTTCGGCAATGGCTTTGGTGGCAATAAGTGGGATATTGTAACCTGCCATATAACAAACCACGGTGTCAGTATCAGGCAATTTTATTTCGGCAGCTTGACCGGAAACAAATGCCACCGAAGAAGCAATGCCGCGATGCGTGAGGGGAATTTGCGTGAGCGAAGCCAAAGCAAGGGCAGTAGTAATACCCGGAATAACTTTCACCTCTATAAAATTACTTTTTAGAAATTCCACTTCCTCGCCACCATGTGCAAAAATCATTGGGTCACCACCTTTAAGGCGCACCACACGTTTTCCGTCTTTGGCTTCATTGAGCAACAAACGGTTTATTTCAGCTTGTTCTGCGCTGTGTTGACCTTTTCGTTTGCCAACATACACCAATTTGGCAGTATATTTTTGTAAGAAATCTTTGTCTAATAAATCGTCGTAAAAAATGGTATCTGCTTGCGCAATGGCTTTTTCGCCGCCTATGGTCAATAAATCGGGATTTCCAGGACCAAAGCCCACAAGTGTCACTTTCCCATAATTGCGTCGAATATCTTTATCCGCAAACAATACTTTCAAATCTTCACTGTATACTTTTGCCACTATGGCCAAATTTCCTTGCAGCGGATGCGTTTCAAAAGGCAACACTTCGGCAACCCGGTGCGATAATCCTAAGCGAGTCAAAGCACAAGATGCAACAATGAGCGCATCTATTTCACCTGAATCGACTAATGCAATACGTTCCTCAATAGTTCCACGTATACTAACAACCTCTACATCAGGGCGAATTATCAAAAGTTCACGGCGACGAGTGGGCGAACTCGTTCCTACTCGAGCGCCGGACGGTAAACTTCTTAAAATCAGGTTTTTACGGCTCACCAACGAATCGGTTTGATCAAATGCTTCGAACAACGCAATAACTTCGAGTCCTTTTGTAATTGGATACTGCAAATCTTTTGCCGAATGGACAGCAATATCAGCTGTTCCATCTAGTAAAGCAGCATCCAGTTCGCGGGTAAAAATATCGGCAGGTGGATTTTCCAACAGTGAAATATCTTTCCGCTTATCGCCAAACGACGCAACCGAAACCAGCTCATAAGCCAATTCGGGATAAAGTGCAAAACACTCGTCCACTTGTACCAAAGCCAATTTGCTGTTACGGCTGATTACTCTCATTTATGCTAATCTTTTTAAAATTTCCAAACCTTCATTCCACTCGCCATATCCCGAAAGATTATTGATATGACCAGCCTCGCCAATATTTACAAATTCGCTTCCCCAACTTTCAGCATAGGTTTTAGCTGTATCAATAGTAGCCCAATGATCGTTGGTACTTGCAACTAGAATGGTTTTGGCATTAATCTTCTGTCTAGGAATTTCGTTGAATAACCGATGTTGAAGTTTCTCGCGAACCAAGTCGGCATCCGGTGGTGCAACCAATAATGCACCTTTAATTTTCCGATTATAACGTTTTGCCCATTCAGCCACGGTCCAGCAACCCAAACTGTGCGCCACCAATACTACTGTCTCCGGATCGTAACCGGAAATAGCTTTATCCACATTTTCTACCCATTCGTCAATGACCGGTTTATCCCAATCTTTTTGCTCTATGCGCTGAAAATTTTCCTGAGTATTTTCAAAATATGTTTGCCAGTGGTCAGAACCTGAGCCGCCATAACCGGGGATAATAAAGTAGTTTGTCATATCGTTTAAAATTGTAGTAAAATTACGATACAAAATTCTACATTTCTGTTCATCTGCACAATCGCTTTAATAGGGTAAATTTATACCTCAAAAGCGGTATGCTTTTCGTGTGTTGGAATTCCACCATCCCAAACTTACAGGGCAACTTGGAACTCACCCATCTTGGGCTGCATCTTATTTATTTTGGCACAAAAAAGCGCTACTTCTTCGTCAATAATTTGCATGGCCAGTTCCACTTTTTTATTTCTTGCTTCAATGTTTTCACTCACCTGAACTTTAATATCTTCCAAATTATAAAGTGTAACGTTGGGTAAAAGACCAATATTTACATCTACATCGCGCGGGAAAGCAAGGTCAAGAATTAATATTTTTTTGTCGGGGTCAATATGTTCTGACTTTACAATAAGGTGTGGCGCAGAAGTGGCTGAAATAAGCACATCGCTGAACGAAAAGAACTCGCGTTTATCAACCAATCGGAATGAGCTACATGCGAATTTATTGGCCAATTCCTCCGCTTTATCGTAACTCCGGTTACTCAGAAAAAGGGAATAAGCACCTTTAGATTGTAAAAACCGAATAATGTCTTCATTCAGTTTATTGGCGCCTATAATGCTGATAATTGATGTAGATAAGTCTATATTTTCTTTCTGTAAAATCTCAATGGTAGCCTGACTGTGCGACATGGCACCTTTCGAAATGCCCGATTCAGTTCGCACACGTTTACCAACCCGCAATGCCGTTTGAAATAATTTATGCAACGAAGCTGAAAGTTGAAAACGGCAGGCTGCTTCCTGATAAGCCTTTTTTACTTGTCCCTGAATGGCTGTTTCGCCTATAAACGACGACTCCAAACCAGATACCAATCGAAAAAGATAGCGCGCCACTTCTTCATCCACTTTGCCTTTCCCAGAATATTGTTCCACACGGCTACAAGTTTGCAGCAGCACTTGGGGTTCAGCTTCTACAGCTATGAGCGTCTGCAAAAATGCTTCGCGCTCTGTCAGGCAGAATTGTTTAAAGTTGACGGATTTGTAGTGTACCATTTTCGAATAATTCTGTAATCTGATTGCGTATATCAACTGATTGATACACGTTTTGTGCGTTTGAGCCCACTGAAACTGTGATATGACCTTCTTTGTGAATAGCTGGCGAAACAAAGTCGCACAGCAATGGAGCATCGCAAACGCTGGTTAAAATTCCCCGTGCTTCGGCATCAAGTTTCACTTGGCGGTTCAGCTCATGATTGTCGGTAACAACATATACTAAGAAAAAGCCTTCCAAATCACTTGCTTCGTACTCTTTACATATCAAAGTATAGCCCAATGCTTCAATTTCGGGAGAGATTTCGGGTGCAAGAACTGTAACGTTATCCACAAACCGTTTCATAATAGTAGCTTTATGGGTGGCTATTTTTCCACCGCCTACCATTAAAATCTTTTTATTGGTGACGTTTATCGAAATGGGTAGAAATTGTAGATCTGCTTTTGTCATAAGTTACACTAGCCCCAAAAAAAAGGAACTATTTTAGTTTTATTTGTTAATTATAGTATTAAAAAATGAAATTGCCATTCTAATTCTCCTAAAGGGTTTAGACAACATTTAAATTTGATAATCATTAGGTTTCTGTTCAATTTTCCCAAAAGATATTTTATTCCAACCTCGTTCATGAAGATAGTATAGAAACATTTTGGTAAATAGTTCCACTCCTCCAATAGACACTGCGAATTTTATATTTCCTGTAATAATAAACGATATGGCTATGGTGTCAATAGTTCCAATTACTCGCCATGATGCAGCTTTAATTATGCTTCGATAATTCTTTTCTCCCGTATAGATTTTTTTACTCATTCTTGTACTGATTTAAATTAATAGATTTGAAAATGCAAAATTCAGCATTTCCAATCATTTTCAAAATCCCTCTGTTAAGTGATTTTATATACCTTAATTATGGTATGTAAATTACAATAATAGCGGTATTGTGATAACTTGAAGCATAGTATACTTTTGCAAGACAATAATTAGAAACTTAGAATGGAAAAAAATAACTATCTTCCCTTGTCGGCCGAACAATTAAATTTACTTACCGAATTATCAAAGTCGTTATCGCCGGAACAACTCAATTGGATATCTGGTTATTTTACAGGACTTTCGGCTCAGGGTTTAAAGCTTGCCACCATCTCCGAAAATTCACACAAAACATATTCATTTGACCCTTCCGCAGATACAAAACCCATTGAAAAGGGAAAATCCTTGACCATACTATACGGTTCCCGAACTGGGAATGGCGAGGGAATTGCCAAACAAGCATTTAAAAATGCAACAGATGCAGGATTCGATGTCAAGCTGAAAAGTATGGAGAATTATAAAAATAATGACCTTAAAGGTGAAACAAATTTATTGATCATCGTAAGTACCCATGGCGAAGGAGAACCACCGTTTCAAGCACGAAATTTTTACGATTTTCTTTTTAGTAATCGAGCTCCACGTCTGGAAAATATTAATCATTCAATTTTGGCATTGGGCGATAGTTCTTATCTGAATTTCTGTCAGACGGGCATTGAGATTGAAAATCGACTTCTGGAATTAGGCGCAAAAAGTATTCTTCAGCGAGTAGATTGCGATGTGAATTTTCGTGTACAGGCATTTCAATGGATTGCCGATGCTTTGAATGTTGTGAAAAATGGTGAAGGCGGGGTTACATCTTCGATTGCTTCCAGTGTGTTAATGGTGGATAAGGATGAATCTACTTACGGTAAAACAAACCCATTTAGGGCGCAAGTTCTCGAAAAAAGTTTTTTGCATGGTAGAAGCAGCAAACGCCAAACATTGCATGTGGAGTTCTCGCTGGAAAATTCGGGTTTAACTTATGAGCCAGGCGATTCCATTGGAGTTTTTGCAACCAATCCACCCGAGTTGGTGGATAGTTTAATAAAAACGGTAAACCTTTCTCCGTCAGATAGTGTGACAAGTGAAAATGGGACTTCAACATTGCACGATGCTCTTTTTCATAACTATGAACTTACACAATTAACTCCGGACGTACTGAATCGGTTTGTGAAACTCACCGATAATGATAAAATAAAGCAAATACTTACCTCCCGCGACTTGGTGAAAGAGTTTGTTCATGGCAAGGATTTAGTAGATATGTTTACCGCTTTTCCCGAAAAATTGTCTGTAAATCAATTTGTTTCCTTGTTACGGCCTATTCAACCGCGGTTGTATTCCATTTCCTCCAGTCCATTGGCTTATCCCGATGAGGTTCATTTGACGGTAGGTGTAGTAAAGTATAAAAATGGCGAACGGGACAAAACCGGACTGTGTTCAGTATTTTTGTCGGAAAGAACCGAAGAAAACGAAAGTGCCCCAGTTTTTGTTGAAAAAAACAATAATTTCAGACTTCCCGAAAATCCAGAAACTCCAATAATAATGGTAGGGGCGGGTACAGGCATTGCGCCATACCGAGCTTTTGTACAACATAGGGAAATGAACGAAAAAAGAGGAAACAGTTGGCTCATTTTTGGCAATCGTCATTCCGAAAGCGAATTTCTTTATCAACTTGAATGGCAACGTCATTTGCGAGAAGGTTCGCTAACTCATATGGATGTAGCTTTTTCGCGTGACACGAAAGAAAGGGTGTATGTTCAAAACCGAATTCATAAACACGGGAAACGGCTTTATGATTGGTTGGAAAATGGCGCACATTTCTATGTTTGCGGCGATATGAAAAAAATGGCGCATGATGTTCACGCTTCGCTTTTGGACGTGGTGGGGAAATATGGAGGTTTGAGCAATGAAGCTTCAGAAGAATATTTACTGGATTTACAGCAAAAACGACGTTATCAGACAGATGTATATTAAATTCAGAAACTATTTTCCCGAAGATAACCACAAATTCTAATTAAAACATACATACATTTAGACAACTAGTGTTGTGTTAAGTAGAAATTATCAGTTAGAATCCGACAAACCGCTTAAAGCGGTTGTACGGTGATTAGCGCTTTACAATTTAAGTATCAAAATAGTATTGACATAACAAATTCATTTTACAACTCTTAAAAAGTTCCCAGTAGTGGAATTTAAGGGTTAAACTATTTATATATGAACAACCAAAAATTATCCGAAGTAGAACGTATCAAAACAGATAGCAACTACCTCCGTGGAACAATTCGCGAAGGTCTAAACGACCAAATTACTGCAAGTATAAGCGAGGATGATCAGCAACTGATTAAACTTCACGGCGCATACCAACAACAAGACCGCGACCTAGATGATGAACGTCGTAAACAAAAACTGGAACCGCTTTATAGTTTCCTTATTCGTGTACGGGTTCCGGGTGGAATTGTTACTGCGCAACAATGGTTAGATATTGATAAACTGGCCGATACGTATGGAAATCCAACCATAAAACTGACAACTCGTCAGGCTTTTGAACTGCATGGTGTGGTTAAACGAAAGCTTAAAGCTACCATTAAAGGTATCAACCAAACCTTACTGGATACGCTGGCTGCTTGTGGTGATGTAAACCGTAATGTAATGACTTCGGCCAATCCGTGGGAAACAGAGATTCATCAACTTGTTTATAAAGACGCACTTAATCTGCATACTGGTTTAACGCCCCAAACTACTGCTTATCATGAAATTTGGGTGGGCGATGACTTGGTGGCGGGCGGCGAAAAGAAAGAAGATTTTGAACCGCTTTACGGTAAAACCTATTTGCCCCGTAAATTTAAAATTGCGGTAGCCATTCCTCCTCGCAACGATGTAGATGTGTATGCTAACGACTTAGGTTTTATTGCCATTGCCGAAAAAGGTAAACTTATAGGTTACAATATCTTAGCGGGTGGTGGCATGGGCATGACTTTTGGCATTGAAACCACTTATCCACGCTTGGCCGATTTGATTGGATTTGTGACCCCCGAGAACACACTCGAAGCTGCAAAAGCCATAATGATATGGCAGCGAGAAAACGGTAATCGTTCCGACAGGAAAAATGCCCGACTTAAATACACAATTGACCGGTTAGGATTGAATGTATTCAAGACAGCTATTAAAGAAATATTGGGCGATAAATTACAACCTGTTAAACCCTACCATTTCGATAGTAACGGCGATAGTTTTGGGTGGAAAAAAGGTTATAACGGGAAATGGTATTTTACACTTTTTGTTGAGGGCGGAAAAGTAAAAAACGATGAAAAACTACAACTTAAATTGGCATTAAATGATATTGCAAAAAATCATAGTGGGAGTTTTATCCTTACCGGTAATCAAAATCTGGTAATTGGCGATGTAAATGAAGCAGATAAGGAAAAGATTGATAAACTACTCGAAAAATGGAATTTAAACAAAAGTATCGGTGGTTTACGCCGCAATAGTTTGGCTTGTGTTGCCTTGCCATTGTGTGGAATGGCTTTTGCAGAAGCTGAACGATATCTACCTTCACTAATTGATAAAATTGAACAAGAACTTAGAACGCTTGAATTGGAAGAAGAAAACATTATTCTTCGCATGACCGGTTGTCCTAACGGTTGTGCTCGTCCTTACCTAGGCGAGATTGGATTGGTTGGAAAATCGCCCGGCAAGTATAATTTGTATTTGGGTGCCGGATTTACGGGCGATCGCCTCAATAAGCTTTATGCCGAATTACTTAACGAAGACGAAATTCTGGCAGCGATTAAACCCATTTTAAAAGATTTTGCAACCAATAGAAATGATGGTGAACGATTCGGAGACTTTGCAGTGCGTAAAGAATATGTAAACTCCACTAACGAAGGTGTTGATTTCCATAGTAATATAAAGAAATTTCAAAAGAAATAAAGGAGATAAAAATGCAGATAACATAAAAAGAACCGAACGCCAAACGTTCGGTTCTTTTTATAAATAGTTTTTTTTATTTTCGTATGTTTATTCATTGTGTTTTAATTTGATAGAAAATGAGGTTGTATTCTTTGAATATAGAACAAAAATAATTACTTTTGTGTAATTTTAAAACCTGCAAATAATATTTCGCCTTGGAATTACTGAAAATTGCCTCCAAATGCACAAGCAAAGAAGAGATTCGTGCACAAATTGATATTATCGACAAAGAAATTATTGCACTATTCGCCAAACGCTTTCAATATGTTAGTGAAATAGTGAAATACAAATCAGATGTGAAAAGTGTGGTGGCTCAGGGCAGAAAAAATCAGGTAATCAAAGACCGTGGTGAATGGGCAGAAGCACATGGATTGGACAAAGAAACTTTTGAACAGATTTACCGTTTTCTGGTCGATCATAATATCGGAAAAGAATTGGAGATATTGAGTGGACGCATAGATGTTTGATTCTCAATTTATATGATTCGATAAGATTAGCATAAATTAAAACAACATAAAAAAATGACCGTTGACTGGTGACCGTTGACTGTCGACTTCAGAAAATGTACAAACAAGAAATTAAAGTAATGGATTGCACCGTACGAGACGGTGGTTTGATGAATAAATGGCAGTTTTCGGACGATTTCGTTCGTGGAGTTTATAACGCCTGCGTTGAAGCTGGCATCGATTATATGGAAATCGGTTATTTGAGCAGCGAAAAGGCCTTCAGCCGTAAAGAAATGGGACCATGGAAATTTTGTCATCAAAAAGACTTGGAACGAATAGTAGGCAAAAACGAAACTAACCTCAAACTTTCGGCTATGGCTGATATTGGTCGCATCGATTTGGACGATATCCCAATGGCTAACGAAAGTGCATTAGATATGATTCGTGTGGCATGTTACGTTCATCAGGTTGACAAAGCCATTGCATTGGCACACCATTGTATGGACAAAGGGTACGAAACATGTATTAATTTAATGGCAGTTTCTACTGTTGGTGAACTTGAACTGGACGAAGCATTGAAAGACATTGCAAAATCGCGTGTGAAAGTATTTTATGCTGTGGATAGTTTTGGTAGCATGTACGTGGAATCAATTCAGCATTTGGTGCGGAAATATACGGCTGCATTGCCTGGAAAAGAAATAGGAATACATGCTCATAATAATATGCAAATGGCTATGTCGAATACTTATACATCCATTATGGAAGGTTGCACCATGCTTGATGCAACTTTGATGGGCCTTGGACGAGGTGCTGGAAATTGTCCAATTGAAATTTTAATTGCATTTTTGAAAAATCCAAAATACCGTTTGTTGCCTTTGTTGCAGGTTATTCAGGATTTTGTTCATCCAATGCAAAGCCAAATTGACTGGGGTTATCACATTCCGTATTTGATTTCCGGGGCTTTGAACGCCCATCCTCGTCGAAGTCTGGAATGGATGGATTCCGATCACAAAAACGATTTCGTGACTTTTATGAAGGAAATGCACGATAACGAAGTATTGGAATAGTTTGTCCACTCAATATTTCAACAACACCTTTCACAGATAGGAATTATTTGCTAACTTTGCAGTTCTTAAAAATGGCTCCGTAGCTCAGCTGTATAGAGCGTCAGATTCCGGTTCTGAAGGTCGCGGGTTAGAATCCCGCCGGGGTCACATCGTAAATTCTCAATCTACTCAAAATGAGAGATTGAGAATTTTTTTACCTTTTCATACAATATTCACTCGTTTGTCACACTTATACCATCTGAAATCAACATTGGGATTTAAGAAATAAATCAATTGGTATAGGCGTTTAGAGCGCACTCTAAAACCCCTTTCATTATTGATTTTTAATCATTTCCGATACGAGTATTAATGGACATGTTGAATAT
>JAAFGX010000151.1 GCA_010365115.1 Paludibacter sp. | reverse complement strand
CCACGGTCACCGGCTTTCAATGAGTTTTGATCGTCATTAATGCGCAGGCCTTGGTTAGTTGTCATAAATTCGCCATCATTATCAATTGTATTGCTTTGAAGATCTATACTTTTTTCATCTTCATCTTTTGAAGGAATGCCTTTTTCGTTTTTCATAGCTTGTAATTTACAGAAAAATTATATTTATTTTTAAAGAATAGTCTATGAAATAATTATTTAGGGTTTTCTAATTCCGGTACAGGCTTAGTTTCTAAAGCAGCCGACAAGCGTTGTTCTTTCAATTCTTCGAATTTGGCGCCTAAGTCATCAAGTTCTTTTTTGTTCATTATTTTTTCTGCTTCGGGAAATAATTCCTCTTCTTCTTCATTTAAATGATGGTCGAGTATTTCTTCGAAAACTTTGAATTTGACCATCCAACGCTCATTGTCTTTGGGAAAATCGGCTAAATCTAATAAGGCAAAGTTCAGAATTACATGTTCTTCCTGTGATTCAAGCGAATCATCCTTGATTTTTTCATTGGTATGCAACTTGCTCAAAAGCAAGTCTTCTTCCAATTCGTGATGTACATCGAGGTGTTTTTTTAGGAAAATAAATTTAGTGCTGTCTTTTTTAACTTCTTTGACTAACTTACGCATTTCCTCATGATGGTCAGCAAGAGCTTTTGTTATTGTTTTCATGTTTAAAATTTTAAATGTGAAACATAGTTAAGTAATTGATACTAATTATTGATATGTTATTTCAAAATAACTTTCAATACCTATAGCTATCGGTATAGCCTTGTAACTCGTAACTAACAAACTTTTTGAACGAAGATTTATGAACGTAAAATTCGCAAAAAACGCAAATGGAACATCCCGTACAACGGGGTCAGATATCTTCGATTACTTTAACAGTTAGATTTGATTTTCTCTAAGTCTACAAACTTGATCTTTAAGTCCCCAAATACTTTTTTCCTTTGTCCTTCTCTTTTTTCTCCCTCTCCAAATGGAGAGGGTTGGGGTGAGGTTGGAGAAGGTGTCCGAAGGAAGGAAGAGGTCGGGGGATTTAGGGGGCTGCTCGTAACTAAATTCTTCTAACCACTTAGCTTAATATCGATAGTCTTTTAATTGCTCCTGCAATTTTTTTCGAGCCAAAAATATCCGACTTTTTACAGTTCCAATCGGCAAATTATTTTTTTGAGCAATTTCTTCATATTTGAATCCCTGTAAATGCATAGAAAAAGGGATACGATACTCATCGGCAAATGAAGCAATGCTATTTGTAATTTCACGAATGGCATAAGAACCTTCAGGGCTATCAAAACCAGAATTTTGGGATAAATTCAAGTTATATAAATCTTCAGTACTGACTACAACGGTTTGGTTTCTTAAAATTCTTCGGTAGTTATTTATGTAAATATTTTTCATAATGGTAAGCACCCAACCTTTAAAGTTTACATTGTCTACAAACTTTTGCTGATTATCCAATACTTTTAAAGTTGTCTCTTGTAATAAATCTTCTGCATCGTTGCGGTTTAGCGTAAGTGTAAAAGCAAAGTTTCGCATATTAGTTTGTAATGCGACTAATTCGTTTTCAAAATGGTTGTTTTTCATACTGTTATTGTTTTTTGTGTGAATTAAGAATTATATCAACGACTTGGATAAAGTTGCTCACGCATTTTTTTAATTGTAAGTTTATAAAAGCTTTTGTCAACATTGTTTTGGCGACTGCTTACACTTTGCTTTTTGCTATTTTTGTCCATTATTGTCATTTTGACAGTTTTTCTGATTACTAGAATTTAATTTTCTTATAAAAATCAAGAAATTTATTAGGCAAAAATACGTTGGATTAGCAAAGTACGTGTTACATAAATTGCATAAAATGTTACATAATTCATAGATTAATAGAATTTGTTAGAACAAATATGTATAAATGTACATGCGCCAAGTGAAGAACTTAATATCAGGCAATTGAAGCTCAAATAAATTGCAGAATATAAAGTGTTATTGTCAAGTCATTATGCTTGAAATTGGTTCTGTGTGTGGTAATACAGCATCACTGACTCTAACCATGTATAGATTCTGTTTAAAAAAGCGATTGTTGATTAAGTTCTGGAAAAGAAACTTCTTTAAGTATTTCAGGATAGTTTCGATTCTGTTTAGTATTACTTGCGACTTTGCTAATTGTATGGGCTTTCATTTTGTACTCGTCATATGGATTGATCATAGCTTTAATTTGGTCATTTGTTGATAATGGATTGAGCCAATTATCAGCTGTTTCTATGTCTAAAATCAACGGCATTCGTTTTTTTTCGTTATGTATCATTTCCATTAATGGATTAGCAGGTGTTGTAAGAATACTGAAAGTATCGTGTATTTCTGCAGTTATTTGCTCCACCCATTTATCGTAAATACACGCCAATAAAAAACCTGGTGCATCTAACGGTTGTATGAAATAAGGATATTTATTGTCATTGAAATCTCGCCACTCAAAGAAACCACTAACTGGCAAAAGGCAACGGTGTGAGAGAATGTTTTTACGAAATGAAGGTTTATCAAAAACTGTTTCACCCACAGCATTTAAAGTCATATTTTTCAATTGGTCAGCTTGTTGTAATGAAGGAGTCCAATCTGGAATTAACCCCCATTCTTTTAAATCAAAATCATCTTCAGAAATAACTGGTAATTTTGGGTGCGAGAAACCACTTACCATATAAAGGTTTGGAATTTCAGGTTCAATCGGATACTTTTTTTTGTTTCTGATTTTAGCAGGGAGACTGTTGTAATATTGTTCCGCTGTTATTAGAATATTTTCACGAATTATAGCTACTGTAAAACACATATCCTCTATATTTAATTAGTCACTGGATTAAACAATTTTTTATATGTCTTTTTTGTATTGAACGGCTTTTATTTTCATTGTAACATCAAAATTTAAATCAATATCACATTTTTGCCGCTGCATCACGCATAGTTTTAATCTCTTGATGATTGGCCTTGATTAGTTCAAATTGTGCACTAATCATCGTCACTTGTTCGGGTGTGAGGTATTCCAAATCGTTGTTCAATACATCTTCATACGTGCTGACTGCATTATCTTCACCAAAATCACACGAATCCAGAATAATTTTACGGTTATGCCCAACGAGAGCTGCTTTTACATCCATCCATACACGAAAAAAATTGCCACTAACCTTTGTCCCTTCTGTTGGAATGCTGCCGAGCCTGATAATTTCACTTGATAATTCTGCGCGGCAATTCTCACTGGTAAGTGCAAACTGCATAAACATACTTTTCAAATCCTGTTCTTCTGTTTCGTTTGTAGCTTTATCGTAACCTTCAATTCTATCATTGTTTATTTCAACAAGATTATTGAGTACATCAATTGTTTTTTCGAAGTCCATAATTAAGTTTTTTATAAATTTATACTACATTTTAGTTAATATAAATGTTGGAAATATGAAAAAGAAACTAATCTTTTTCATTATTTGATTTTAAATAAATAACATTTACTGCTACCTGAGTAAGCTTTTTATCAGCGGCTTTTTTTTCGTTGAGTGTAATTTGCAGCAATTTAGCTGTATCGTTAAGGCCTAGTGTATTCGCAATCTGACAAAGTGTACCATAGGTGGCAATCTCATAATGTTGAACTTTTTGTGCAGCCGAAATTATTCCCGCATCACGCATCGGACCTTTGACGCATTCCTCCATAATTGCTTCCGATTGGGCTATCAATCCATCCATAGCCCTGCAAATTTTGGTAGTGGCTTGTCGATTAATTGATTCAAATACATCAATAGTACGAGTTATTTGATTTTTAGTTTGAGTTAAGTGAATTTTAAGTGCATCAATCAACTCCGGTGAAGTAGCCTTTTCAATCATTATAGGCATTGCTTTTACTATTGCATTTTCTGCCCAATGAATGTCTTTCAATTCTAGTTCAAATAATTTCATTAATTGAGTAGAGTGTAATGTCGTTTCATCAGAATTATTCATAATGTGTTAATTTTTATTTGTTCATTGATATATTTAAGGGTTTTACCACGAATTGTGTAGGACCGTCTAATAACAAATGAATTATTATTTCGGTCCAAAGTCAGCTTTGGGATAATGCCGATTGAGTATTTCGAGATTCCGCTTGCGGAAGGCATATCGTAGCATAGCGGAGATCCCGTCACACGGGAGAAATAAACAGTACAATCCCGTAATACGGGATGTTCCATTAGACGCACTTGCCTGCGGCAGGCAGGGTCGACATTGGACTGAATTATTTCTGCAATCGGTATAATATGTATGAAAATCAGGTATTTTAGCGTCTTCGACTAATATCACAGCTTCACCATAAGTTGAAGTTGTGAGAATGCGGAATAATAACGATATTTAATTTGCTCGTTAAGAACTTGCAATTTGATTCATCAGCATCATCTTTTATAGCCGTTATTTTTCTGTGTTGACTTAACGGTTTTTATTGTATCCTTTTGGGAATTATTGTTCTTCATTGACTGATCGTTTCTTGTAGAATCCATTTTGTAATCATTTTTCTGGGTCGACTGATCGGTTCTTGTAGAATCCATTTTGGAATTGTTTTGGGCGATAAGATTATTGCCTGCAAAAAACAAGGCGACTGAACACAGAGTTAACGCCAATTTGGTTGTTGTTAATTTCTTGATCATTTCGTTCTAATTTAAGTTATAATTGCTTACTCTTTTCGGTTTTCGTCTTCCCCGTTTCTTTAATTTATAATTTTTGATTGACTTTAATACATCTTCAAGAATAAGGTCAACAGCTTTTGCACTTTTTTCTATATCATGCAATGAAACCGAAAGAAGCAAACGACTTGGAAGTCACTTGTCCCACTAAATTGTTTTTTATAAATAAATTAAAGTGTATAGGCTAATAATGTTATGAGCTAATAACCTTAACCACATTGTTAACAAGTGCCATTACCTTAAACTTCATTTGTATCACCATTAGGCTCATAACCATGTTTTTGTTCCGAACTATTTCCAGCATAAGGTGGTGTAGTGTTTCTTTCCTTTTCAGGAATATTTACTTCATCTTCATCTTCTTGCAGGTAAATTTCCGGCTCGTCTTCTTTCTCATCCAAATTTATAAAAGTATCATCTGCATCTCTGTTTAGATTGCTCATATTTTCTTGGCTACCATACTCCTGTTCTTGACCTGTAGAATCGTCTTGCTCCAATCGGCCTTTTCTATTTTCTTCCATTTTTATCAATATTAATGTGGTTATATTGTTGAAATTTACTTTAATCTCTTCATCCCTCTCTCACGATAAAAATCGGGAGAGAGGGATGTGATTTAAGCTTTTTAATAATGAACCTCTTCCGCTTTTTTTGAATTCCAATCGGTTTGAAAATCTTTTGCATCTTCATCGTTGCGTGGGTGTACACCCATTACAATTTTACCATTTTTAACACCTGATTCATAAAGCCGTGCTCGTTCTTCGGGCATACCCGAACCTACTAATGCTCCGATTAATCCGCCTGTAACACCGCCTGCCCCAGCACCTACTAAACCTGCTGCTATTGGACCTGCAACAATTAATCCTAATCCTGGAATTACAACGCTTGTTCCGATGGCAGCGATAATTCCAACTGCTGCACCTACAACTCCGCCAATGGCTGAACCTGTTCCTGCACCTTCCATTGCTTTAGTTCCCACTTCAGTTTCTCCTTTGGAAAAATGTTTTTTTCTTGTTTCATCAGACATCACTAAATTAATATCGTCTTTAGTGTATCCTCTTTTGTGCAAAGTGTCGTAAGCATTCTCGGTGCTTTCGCGGTCGGCAAACATTCCAGTTAGCATTCTGCCACTGGTGTTTTCTTTCATTTCATTTTCGTCTTTCATTTTCTTTTTTTTAAAATTGTTTGACTTATTAGACATTATACAAGTTGTATATGTTTGGTATATTAAAATTATAAATATTAATAAATAGTACATCGGCACATCGAAATACTCCGTCCGCGTTATTTTTACAAACAAGCAAAATTAGAAAAACTCATTAGAGTTTATATAATACCAACTGTACATTTAAAACAGTCCAATCTGTTTTAAATGTCTACTGTTGTTAATGCCGATTGCAAATTCCGCCTGCGGAAGGCTTACAAACAAATTGGACAATCCCGTTACACGGGATGTTCCATAAGACGAACTTGCCTGCGGCAGGCAGGATCGAAATTGGACTATATTGTTTGTGCAATCGGTATAAGTTTTCGTTTGCATCTACATTTATAAAATCGTATATTTTGACAGCATATCATTTGCAACTTTATCTTCGATCAATGTTTCTTCTAACAAGTAGGCTGCTTGTTCTTCTCCCAATATTCTTGCAAATGATGCAAGTGTGACATAGGATTCAATTTCATAATGCTCTACTTTTTTTGCATTAGTAATAATGGCTGCATGTCGTTCGTAATCAAATTCATTTTCTTTCATTATTTCTTCAGCCTTTTCATTCAGACCAGCCATGGTTTCGCTTTTTTTTGCTACATCTTTTTCTCCAATAGTTGAAAATACTTCTTCTAAGCGCATTACTCGCAATTGGGTTTGTTCCAAATGGTTAGAAAATACTTCAACCAATTGATCGCAGCTTGCATTCTCTATCATCTTAGGCATTGTTTGGGCTATTTCTTTTTCAGTCCGGTAAATGTCTTTTAACTTATCTACAAACAACTCACGAAGTCCTGATGGCAGGTCTGATTTAACTTTTACTCCCTTTGGAGTTGTTCCGAATTTTGTATCTGAATTTTTCAATTTAATCTCTATTTTAATGGTTTGAAATAATATTAATTTAGTTTGTTCTACACTATTTAGTGTGGGTTTGTGTTTTAAACAAGTAATAAGGTTAAGATTGTGTGAGTACTCTTTTCTACTAAGGTTAATTTCAAAAATAAGGTTTTAAAGATCCTATTTATATTCAAATCAAATAATTATGCTTTATTTTTAGAAACCTTATTTTTTCATTAAACCAAAATAATCACCCACACGGTTCGTGGTAGAACCATTTAGTTAAATCAAATACTCATTATATTTCATAAGTTAGCTTATCTCTTTTCATATTTATTTTGTAATACAATAAATTCGTCAAGGTGTTGGCGAAGTACTGGAACCATGGATGCAGCCCAATTGCGAATATCAACGTCGTTAGCATCGGTAGAAGCATCTTCAAATTTGCTTATTGCATCTTTGTGGTCACTCACCATCTTGTCGACATATTTTTTGTCAAAATCTTTTGCATCAGCGTCCATTAAATCTTTTTTCGCACTCATACCGGCATCAGTGAGTGTTGTAGGGATGGAGATTTGTTTTGTTTCAGCTAATGATTTTAAATCTGATGAGGCTTTTGAATGATCTGTTTCCATCATTTTACCTAATTCTTTTACTTCGACTGTTGTGCTACGTGTCTGGGCCAACTGACCTAACTCAATTTCTACTAAATTTATTTCCGCAGCACTTACCAAAAATTCTGCATCATTTTCTTTTTCGTTTGCAAATTTTGCATCGTTTTGTTCTTCGGCAACCTCTTTTGTGTTGTCTTGCGTAGTGCTGTTTTGTTTAGTATTGTTACACGATTGTAACGAAAGAGTTAACAAAATTGAAGCCGAAGCAAACCCAATAAGAAGAACTCTTAATCTAAATAATTGATTTTTCTTTTTCATTTCTAATAGTTTTTAATGGTGAGTAAAAATTGATAGGGCAAAATTACTTTGGCTCAACACGAGTTGCGTTACATAATTTGTGGAAAATGTTACATGATTATCATAAGTTAGAGATAAATCCTACAAAACCTATTACCCAACTAACTACAAAAAGGAAAAGCAACTTCCTAGTCGCTTGAATCATACGGGGGACAAGCGGTTTCCTAACCGCTTGAATCATCCATCAAGCGGTTAGGAAACCGCT
>JAAFGX010000150.1 GCA_010365115.1 Paludibacter sp. | reverse complement strand
TTTACAGATAAAAGCTATGTTTTTGAGGCTGGAATGCATAACCAAAAAAAAGTTATCTGGATACGTTTCGAGAGAAATCAAAAATTAATACACATGATAATGGTTTAGAATATCAACGAAAAGTATTTATGAATATCCACAAACGATGAAAGCAGCTAAAAATCAATTTGCGAAGTAAATTTCTTATCCGTTTTAAATCCGCTAAATCGGCGCATGCCGTCAAGTCGGCACGTCGAGATACTCCGTCAGCGTTCTATTATCTAATACATGGATTCATCAAGTGTTTTTTAATATACTAACTGTAGAGTTGAATTTATTTCAATTCATTGGGTGCAAAAACGGATAGTCATTAAAAAAAATGTAAGATAAATAAAACGAGCTAGAAAATTAACAATAATATGATGTCATCAAAAAACATACAACCCTGGATTTCTGCTTTTCGATTAAAAACTTTACCGCTGGCTCTGTCAAATACGATTATCGGTTCGAGTCTGGCTGCTGCCGATGAAAAATTTCGGTGGTCAGTATTTTGCTTGGCCGCCCTGACAACTATTTTCTTACAAATCATGTCCAATATGGCCAACGATTATGGCGATTTTGTAAATGGAAAAGACACTGCTGAGCGAATCGGACCAAAACGCATGGTGCAGTCTGGCGAAATTTCACCCAAAACCATGCTGCGTGGAATAATACTAATTGGAATATTATGCGCTGCATCTGGTGTTTCGCTTATTCTGATTGGAACTCAGGGAATGGATATTACCAATCTGTTGGTTTTTGGAGTATTAGGAATTGCAGCAATTGCAGCAGCTATAAAATATACTGTTGGCAATAACCCATATGGTTATCGTGGTTTGGGAGATATTTTTGTATTTGTTTTTTTTGGTTTAGTAGGTGTCATAGGAACTTATTTTCTTCATACACAATCTTTTCACTGGGATTTATTATTGCCAGCTTCCGCTATCGGTTTTCTCAGTACGGGTGTGTTGAATATGAACAATATGCGCGATTATGATGCCGATAAAAATGCAGGAAAAAGAACAATAGTAGTCGCCATGGGCGAAAAAAAGGCTGCTTTTTATCATTTGTTTTTAATTGTTGGAGCTGGATTATTGACAATTGTATATACATTGTTAAATTACCATTCTGTTTGGCAATGGTTGTTTTTACTATCGTTTCCCATTTTTGCTTTGAATTTAAGAAAGGTTTTTACTTATAAAAACTCGAAAGAACTTTATCCAGAATTAGGCAAGTTAGCCTTTGGTTGTTTGTTTTATTCACTAACTTACGGTCTGGGATTAATTGTTTAAATGACTGATCGGGTTTTGATTATTCAACAGAAAAGATTTCTTAAGTAGTAAAAAGTATTTAAATTTATTAGAAATTGGATTAGGTTTACAATGCTATTAATGCTGTTTTTGTAGAATTAATGAGTTTAAAAAAGAGATAAATGTCAAACATTGTAATATATAAACTAAGCGAAAATCAGACTGAGATTAAAGTACAGTTTGACAATGATACTGTTTGGCTTAGTCAAAAATTAATGGCTGAATTGTTTGATAAGGATTCTGATACCATCGGTTTCCATTTAAAGAATATATATTCTGAAACTGAATTAATTGAAAGTTCAACTTCCGAGTTTTTCTCGGTAGTTCAAAAAGAGGGAAACAGAAACATAAGAAGGAAGTTAAAGTATTATAATCTGGATGCCATTTTATCAGTAGGTTATCGTGTAAATTCAAAACGTGGAACTCAGTTTCGCCAATGGGCAACTCAACGATTGAAAGAATATTTGGTACAAGGTTATGTAATCAATGAAGAACGGCTGAAAGAGAAACAACTGGAAGTTGAATATTTGAAAACGGGCATTAGGATTTTAGGCCGTGCCATAGAACAACAAGCAGTAACCGAAGACATCGATATGCTGAAGATCTTTACTGCTGGACTCGATCTGCTGGATGATTACGACCACCAAAATCTTGACAGTAAGGGGAATACAATTATAAATTGTAAATACCCTTCCCCTGATGAATATCTTAATTTAATTACAAGCATGACTTCTGATTTCAAATCAGATGTTTTTGCTTTGCCCAAAGATGAATCTTTTGATAGTTCAATACACCAGATCCAACAAAGCTTCGATGGAAAGGATTTATACCCTAGCATTGAAGAAAAAGCTGCAATTTTGTTATATTTGATAGTCAAAAATCATTCGTTTGTTGACGGGAATAAACGAATAGGTGCCGCTTGTCTACTTTTATTTTTAAATAAAAACGATGTGCTTTTTTGTAATCAAAACATACCGATTATCAGCAACGAAGCATTGGCTGCACTTACTTTGTTTGTTGCCATAAGCAAGACTGAAGAAATGCAAGTAATTGTAAGACTTATAATTAGTATATTGAATAGACGCAAATGAAAGCTCGTTACACCACCCTCAATCTTCAATTCAAATTTCCTGCTGGAACTTCCCGGGGAGTTTTGTTGCATAAGCCTTCTTCTTTTCTTATTTTGGAAAAAGATGGTTTTATAGGTATTGGCGAATGTTCCACCATTCCCAATTTAAGTATTGATCCGCAAGAAACATATTACAAAAAACTCGATGAAGTTTGTCGTTTATTGAATAATGGAGCAGAGCCAGATTCCATTAACTTGTCAACTTATCCTTCTATAGCCTTTGGTTTAGATACTGCGTTTATGGACTTAAAAGCCAAAGGGTCAAAACTATTATATGAAAATTCCTTCTCGCAAGGAAAATCGGGGATTCCAATTAATGGACTGGTTTGGATGGGCGATAAAGCTTTTATGCAAACCCAAATCCGTGAAAAGATTTCAGCAGGTTATCATTGCATAAAATTGAAAGTTGGTGCAATTGACTTTAATACCGAGTTGGAAATACTATCGGATATTCGCAAGCAATTTTCTTCAGATGATATTGAAATTCGGGTAGATGCCAATGGAGCTTTTAAACCAACTGATGCACTTGAAAAACTTAATAAACTGGCAACTTTTGGTATTCACTCCATTGAGCAACCAATACGACAAGGACAAACGGAAAAAATGGCGGAATTGTGTAAACAGTCGCCTATTCCTATTGTACTGGATGAAGAATTGATAGGTGTTAAGGAATGCGATATGGAATTTATTCTAGAAAAAATAAAACCGGCTTACATTATTCTCAAACCGAGTTTACTTGGTGGTTTTAAAGAATCAAATGAATGGATTCAATTGGCTAAAAAGTACAATGTTGGTTGGTGGATTACTTCTGCTTTAGAATCAAATGTAGGATTGAATGCAATTGCACAATGGACCTCTACTCTTAATTCCATTATGCCACAAGGATTGGGAACGGGACAATTGTACCACAATAATATACCATCGCCGTTGGAAATAAAAGATGCTAAATTGTATTATTGTACTGATAATAAATGGGATTTAAGTTCGATACTATGATAAAATCAGACCTGATATTACTTAATGGAGTCGTTTATAACCATCAGAATATAGATGAATTGTTTTGTACAGATGAAGCAAAAGATTCGTGGCAAAATTCTATCTATTATTTTCTTCAAAATTGGTTCGACGATTCTGATTCAATTCTAGCACAAACTTCAGGTTCTACAGGCAAACCAAAAGATATTCGATTAGCGAAACAGGCTATGATTAATTCTGCTAAAATGACAAATGAGTTTTTTGCATTGGATCATTCTAAAACTGCATTGCTTTGTTTACCAGCTTCATATATTGCCGGCAAAATGATGATTGTTCGTGCTATTACTGGAAATTTTAATCTTATTACTGTCGAACCAAATGCAAATCCGTTTGAAAATTTAAATACTGAAATTGATTTTACAGCAATAACTCCTTATCAACTTTTTCATTCGGCTGAGAGTTTAAAAACCCAAACTGTTCGGAAAATAATTGTTGGTGGTGCACCTGTAACTGCGAAGTTAGAAAAACTAACTGACGCAATTCCTTCAGAAATGTTTGAAACCTATGGTATGACTGAAACCTCCTCGCACATTGCATTGCGACGATTTAATGGTGCGGAGAAATCTGATTGTTTTTCTACATTAAAAGGTATTGGTATTTGGAAAGATGAACGTGAATGTATGGTAATAAATGCGCCATTAATTACAGATGAAGACATTATTACAAATGATATGGTTGAACTAATCAATGAAAAATCATTTCGTTGGTTGGGACGATATGATTCTGTAATTAATTCTGGCGGTATAAAAATCCACCCCGAGCTGATTGAAAAAAAACTGGAAGGATGTATGAATGAGAATTATTTCATCTCAAGTATGCCGGATGATTTGTTAGAGAACAAAATTATATTAATCATAGAATCAAAAAAGTATTCTAAAAAAAGAGAAACTGCTTTAATCAAATTAATCAAGAGTAGCTTATCAAAATATCAAATGCCAAAACATATTTATTATTTACCCAATTTTACATATTCTGAAAATAGTAAGTTGCTTAAAAATAAAACATTAGAAATTGTTTTAAAACCTGGAATCCATTAATCCTCTTTGATAGACTTCCAAAGCTCTATTTCTTGCAAATGTATGCTCTACAATTGGTTGTGGATAATCGGTAGAATCCAGATCTTTCACCCAGCGTCGAATATATAATAAATCCGTATCGAACTTTTTTGTTTGTTCTGCAGGATTGAAAATCCTAAAATATGGAGCTGCATCGCAACCGCATCCAGCTGCCCATTGCCAGTTGCCATTGTTTGCCGAAAGATCATAGTCAATTAGTTTTTGTGCAAAATATGCTTCTCCCCAACGCCAGTCTATTAATAAATGTTTTGTCAGAAAACCGGCTACAATCATACGTACTCGATTATGCATCCATCCGGTTTCATTTAATTGTCGCATTCCTGCATCTACAATTGGATAACCCGTTTTCCCTTCGCACCAATCTGTAAATTCTTTTTCATTATTTCTCCACTGTATAAAATCATATTGTTTTTTGAAAGGTGCATTTTCAACATATGGAAATTGAACAAGTATAGTCATGAAAAACTCTCTCCATATGAGTTCATTAAGCCATATTTCACTATTTTTCAGGGCGTAACTGACTAATTTGCGTATGCTTATTGTTCCAAAACGTAAATGGACACTCATTTTGCTACTACCCTCTATTGATGGAGTATTACGTGTGTTTTCATAGTTTTTAATCAATTCAGTATTTATAATTGGTAATCGAAACACTAGATCTGTTTTTTCAAATCCTATTTCACCCAATGTTGGAACTACTTTGTTATCATCTTGAATGAAGTTTTTCAACTCGTTTTCTGATTGGTAATTTTTATAATTACTTTCTGATAATTTTTGCTTCCATGTTTTTGAATAAGGTGTAAAAACGGTATAAGGTTCGTCGTTACTCTTAAGTACTTCGTTATATTCAAAAATAACCTGATCTTTAAATGTCAAAAATTCAATGTTTTTGGCTTTTAAAAGCAAACTTATTTCTTTATCTCGTTCCAACGCATATGTTTCGTAATCTCTATTCGTGTATACAGATTTTACGTCGTAATCTTTCGTTAATTGGTTGAAAATATCTGTTGGTTTCCCAAATTTCACACACATAGAACTCCCATGTTTTTTTAATTGGGTTAGAATGTGCATTAGAATTTGATGAATGAAATCGACTCTTCGGTCATATTTATTTTCAATTTGGGAAAGAATTTCAGAGTCAAAAATGAAAAGTGGTAAAACTGGGTATCCAGATTGAAGAGCATTGTACAATCCCGCGTTATCTTCTAATCGTAGGTCTCGTCGAAACCAAAAAACCACTACTGAATTATTTTTTTTATTCATAAATTAGAACTAATGAAAGATTTTATGCGTAAATTTGTCACAAATGTAGATTTCTTTCTTTGATAATCTTTACATTGACAGTGAAATTATAAAAAATTACATTTATCACTTTAACCTTTTGTTTTTTGAATAAATTCTTAAATAAATGAGACAATTACCTTCATGTTCCGAACCTTCTTTTGGTTTTCACGCTTCTCCGTTCGGAGAATGCTGTATTGCTTTTTCTAAAGATGGAATTTGTGCGCTCACTTTCCCAGAAACAAGAGAAAGTGCGTATGCAGATCTAGAACACCGATTCCCAGAAACAGAATTTCGTCAAAACAACGAAATGGCAGGCCACTACATTAGTCAAATTTTTGATAAAGGTGAAAAACCTCGCCTGCATCCTATTGGAACTGAATTTCAGTTGTCTATTTGGAATGCGTTACAACAAGTTCCAAAAGGGAAAACAAGCACGTACGCTAAAATTGCCGAAGCTATTGGTCGCCCCAAAGCTGTACGTGCTGTAGGAACTGCCATAGGTGCGAATCCAATTGCCTTTCTGATTCCATGTCACCGAATCATTCGTTCCGATGGTGGATTGGGTGGTTTCCGTTGGGGCTTAGAATGTAAAAAGCTAATGTTAGAATGGGAAAAATAGTTGAATGCTTATTATTATGATTCAATTCATAAGGTTACCATAACTCCACAAACCATTTTTCAATAATCTTCATTGGTCATTCTTTATATTATAATGATATCTTCTCTAAATCGATAGAGCTTTAAATAATAGTTCAGATAATATCTATTTGCTAAACGTGTAAATATAAATAGATTTTTCAAAAAAGCCTTTTATCGTCTCCCAAATACCTACTGAACGCCTTTCATTATGTGAATATCCTAATATTTATAGTAGAAACTCCTCCTATTTCATAACTTCTATAACATTATATTGAAATGCTTTCGCTCAATTATCACCATTTCTATTAGAATATAATCTCAGAAATACAACTAAATATCAGATGAGAGATAATTTTTTATTTTTTTTAATCTGAAAGTGCTTTTTGCTCAGGTGTTTACGCATAAAATATGTTTTATAGCAGAAAAATAACATAAAAACATTTGGTTTGTATGTATAAAGCGACTACTTTTGCACCCGCTTTGAGAGAGAAGCCTGCTATACAATCAGAATAAAGTTTCAAAAATAGAATCAAATTATTTTGAGAAACGTTTGGTCAGTAAAATAAAAAGAATTACCTTTGCAGCCGCTTTCAGAGGAAGGACATGAATCAAAATATATGATAATAAGTTATTGATTAAAAAACAGTTAACGAGTTAAAAATCATTTATTCTAAAATTCAAACTTAGCAAAATAAAATAAATTATTTTCCCCAAAATGTTTTGCAGATTAAAAAAATAAATTACCTTTGCAGCCCGTTTCGCTTATAAGATTCGAAGTAGGCAACCAATAAGAAACAAATTATTTAATAGGGAGCTATTAAATGAGTACACAATAAGTCTTTTTAAACGAATCACTGTGAAGTGAAGAACTAATTATTAATTTTAAATTATTAATTATTAATTAAAAAGCGTCGATCTTTGAGAATACATGAACAACAAATAATGTAGTATAAGGAAAGGTAATTTTTTTATACCACGTCAATTTTCTAATAAATCAAAAGAGATAGCATCCGAGCAAAAATTAATACAAGATACAACGAAGAGTTTGATCCTGGCTCAGGATGAACGCTAGCGACAGGCCTAACACATGCAAGTCGAGGGGCAGCACAAAGAGTAGCAATACTTTTGGTGGCGACCGGCGCACGGGTGAGTAACACGTATGCAACCTACCTGTAAGAGGGGAATAACCCGGAGAAATTCGGACTAATACCGCATAATACTGTTTACCTGCATGGGTGAACATTTAAACATTTATGGCTTACAGATGGGCATGCGTATGATTAGCTAGTTGGTGAGGTAACGGCTCACCAAGGCAACGATCATTAGGGGTTCTGAGAGGAAGGTCCCCCACACTGGTACTGAGACACGGACCAGACTCCTACGGGAGGCAGCAGTGAGGAATATTGGTCAATGGGCGAGAGCCTGAACCAGCCAAG
>JAAFGX010000149.1 GCA_010365115.1 Paludibacter sp. | reverse complement strand
ATTGTTGATTCAGTTTGCTTATATTTTTGATTATAAAGAACTAAATATATTAACTAATAATTCAACTATAATTTCATTGCCAGATGATTTGTTATTTCGAAACAAATGTAGCAATATATATGACATAGTATTTTATATAAATATATTAATATAATATAATGTAACTTAAATAATATTCAAGTAAAAGTTCAATTTTTCACGTAAATAATCATGAAATACAAATGAATTAATAATAAAATTCAATAATATTCTGACATGTTATTGTTCTAATTATGAATAATATAGCCCGTTATAATTAATATTCTTAATATTTATTTATACTATGAAAATTATAGCAAATAGACTACGGAAGTTAACATGTATATATATACTTAAATAAAACTTTTTCAATACACTTTTGTTTTCAAACTAACAAATCAAATAATGACATTTATTAGCGTATAAATTTACAATTTCAATAACGTTTCTTTCTTTACTGAATCTATAGATTTCTATAATTTTATATTTCAATGAATAAAAACATGAAAGACAAGACCATTAACAAGATTCAAATTACAAGTTACATTGTTCTGCTGATTAGTTGGTTTGCAACAACCAATTTTAATGCAGCCGAGAAGAACAAGCTGAAAGAACTTGTAAAACATAACATAGTAATAAACCATCCAGCCAGAGCATCACCTGCAGATACGAGTCAATATTCTATACAGATTGACGGTAAATCGAATACAGTGATTATTAATGATACAATAATGGTAACATCCCGGGATACAACAGTAAAACGAAATAACATTCGTGTCAAGGGCGAAGGGAATACCATTACTGTATTACAAAATGACAAAACAAATTCCGTTTCTGTAATTCAGAATGACAGTAATTCAAAAGTTTCTGTTTCCCAAAGCGGAAACAACAATACAATAAAAATTTCTCAAAACAATAAATAAAAAAAAAGAGCAGGAAAATCCTGTTCGTAAACAATTTAATAATTACAATTATGAAAAAGCTTAGTTTTTTATTCGTAATGGTGTTTGCAGTTGGTTTTGCAATGGCAGAGAACAATGCTAAGGTTTCTACAACTGGGAATTACAACGATGCATTAATTACTCAGGGAATAGCAAATAATAATACTGCAACTATTTTGCAAAATCAGAATGGGTCAGAAGGTTATCATTCACTAGCTCAAATTAGTCAAGGAGCATCTAGTTGGGGTAAGATTACTCAGCTTGATACTAGAAATTATGCAACTATTACTGAAGCCCTAGCTGATAAAGCCGAAATCTACCAAGAAGGAAAAGTGAATAATTCAAATATTTCATTTGAATATGGATTGGGCAATAACGTTGGTTATGTTGAACAAGTTGGAGATTATAACAGTGGTTATATTAAAAGTACTTTCCATAATAATGGAAATGGTTCAGAACAAGATCCTTTGAAAGTTTGGCAACATGGTAATAATAATCTAGGATCAATAGAAGCAGGATGGAATGCTCCATCAAGTAACTTTGACAGAGCCTCCATAAAACAAACAGGTAATAAGAATTCAAGTACAGTTAGACTAGAAGGTGGTGATTACAATGATGCACGTGTTGTACAAACAGGTGATGAGAACCATGCCGACTTAACACAAACTGGCAGTCTTTTAGTTGCAACTATTGACCAAAGTGGTGATAAAAATATCGTGAACCTGAATCAAACCGGAGATTTTGTCGATATTGATCAAAATGGAAATCAAAACGAAGTTCGCGGATTACAAACAGACCCTACTCCTAATGGTAAATTATGGGCAACTTTTGCAGGAGCAACTTTGGACGTTGATCAGATGGGCGATGGGAATACATTGGATCTAAAATCTACTTCTTCTGGTGCTGTTGTTGATGTATATCAAAATGGAATGATGAATAAATCAATGGTAATACAAAACTAAATTTCATCAAACCATCAAGTTAACTGATAGGGGTTTATTCCAAATTTATTAACTTGATGGTTAGCTCCGACCAAAAAAAATGAGACGGGGTAATTAAAGCTAAAATTGACAAATCATTCTTCAGTTTATGAAGAAGTCCAGTTATATTTTAGCAATATAAAAAAAAGAACAGGAAAATCCTGTCTATTAATAATAAACATTTTAATAATTACAATCATGAAAAAGTTAAATTTTGTTTTTGCAATGGTATTATCAGTGGGCTTTGTAATGGGGCAAAATACTGCAACAGTAAGCCAAACAGGTGATAATGGTCAAGCCTCTATTACACAAGGTGGAGGTACTTTAAATGTAGCAGCAGTTACACAGGCTGAGTCAGCTCTAAACCTTCCGTCAGGAATACAAAAAGCAACTGTTAAACAAACTGGGAACTCAAATTCAGCCATTGTTGGCCAAACGGAAACTGGTGGAGGTGGCCACGTTACAAACAATGCTTACATTGAACAAATTGGTGAAGAGAACAAAAGTGTTCAATCTACCTATGCAGGCAACTACAATTCTGGTCAAAATGTTTGGGGTAAACAAAAAGGTAATAAAAATGAATTAAACCAAACATGGCAAGGTGGATATACAAATTCCTTTAATGCTACTATGACAGGTGACCGCAATAAAGTTAATCAAGGTTGGAAAGCTAGCAATAGTCATGGTTATGTTACCATACTTGGTAGTGATAACAAAGCAACACAAGGTTTATATAATGACAATGAAGGTTACAGTATTGGTATTAAAATAGATCAAATTGGTGATTTGAATGAAGCAACTCAGGAGTTCAAAGGTGGTGCTCAAGGTCACAATAATGTTGGAACAATATTACAAACTGGTGATAATAATGAAGCAGCACAAACAGTTAATGGGTATGATGTGTATGCAAAAATTGACCAGTTAGGTGATAATAATTTAGCAACACAGACGATAACTGGAAATAGTAATTTTTCAAGTCTTAGTTATATTGAAGTAGCCCAAGATGGAGCTGATAACACTGCAGAACAGGGAGTGTTTGGAAATAATAATAAGGCTAAAACTACTCAAACTGGTGATGATAATGTAGCCAAAACTATTCAAAATGGAAACTCAAATCAAGTAGTTGTTCTTCAAATGGGTATGGCTAATAAAGCAAATCTTACACAAGATGGTGGTGCTAAGGCCGATATAAACCAAGATGGTGATAATAATACTTTAATGGGATTAGTTTTAGATCCTATGGCAACATCATTAAATGGAAGTACACTTGATCTCGACCAAATGGGAAATGGAAATACATTGCACTTGCAACAAACAAATGGAGCAATGGCAACAGTTAACCAAGATGGTATGACAAATACTTCAATAGTTATTCAAAACTAATTTCCTGCCACCATCAAAAATAGTTGTTTTGGGCTTGTCCCAGATTTCTTAAATGTGATGGTTAACTCCCTGGCTCGTAAAGAGTCGGGGTAATTAAAAAAAATCATGAAAACACTCAAACTCTTTTTAATGTTTGTTTTGTTGAGTTGCTTTACAGGTTATTCGCAAGTAATAATCAACACTACCGGAAAGGAGACCAATGAAGCTATTCAACAGATAAGCACTTCGGGTTTCAAGGATATTATGAGTTTTCAAACCTTGAACCAAGGAAATATCAACTATGTTTTAGCACAGCAAACAGGTAAACAGAATGCGGCTACCATTCATCAACAAAACAGTGCAGGTTCGGAAATGAGCAATCAGTCCTACTCCGTTCAGTCTGGGAATTCGAACGAAATGACGATCGGACAGATGGGGAGCGGTAATTTGTTGCTAGGTTTCCAGTTGGGATATTTGGCTATTATGGCAGGAAGTGAATCGGTGAATGAACTCCCGGTAGAATCAAATACTGTTTCTGCATTATTACCCTCTACATCAAACGGGTGTTTTATGCAAGGCAATGGCAATAAAATGAATATTTCTCAAACCGGAAATAACAATGGCATAATGTCTATACAACAAGGTGATAACAATACTTTTTCTGCAGTGCAAAAGGGAAATAACAATTATCTGATGACATTGCAAAAAGGAAGAAATAACTTGGTGACCGGTTACAAACAAGAAAATATTTCGGAAGGAGCATTGTTCGAAAAAATCATTCAGATAGGAGATAATTTAAGTTTGAAAACCGATGAGTTTTCTTTATCAAAAACCACTGGGAATACCTTTACTCAGACTGGAAGTAATTTATCGCTTGATGTGAATAACAGTTTATTAAACAGCGTTGGTGGAATAGAAATTAATCAGACTGGAAATGATATGAAAGTGGTGGTTGATCAATCCTATTTTTCGTTTCCAATGAAATAGTTCACTTATTTTACGTGATTTTAAACAATAAAGACTTTAATTTGTTTAAATAATTGAATTTAACCTGACTTATCGTTTTCTGCTAAGTGTACATATTTGAAAGTTTTTATGCAAATAACGGTTTTTTATCTTAACCCTTAGCACAAATAATCAATAAGAACGATTGTACTTTATTTATATTCAACTATATAAGCTGAATCTTGTTTTGAGCTCACATTATTAACTATTTTATATTAGCTATTAACCAGCAAAGTTAGTTTGTATTTGTAATGAAAACCCAGTCCTTAGTTTCACGGTTGGAAATTCAGGAGTGTTGTTACTTAAAATCAATAATTATGAGTTTAATTGCAAGCATCTTTCTTTCAGCTTTTTTATCGAACATTTCTGTAATGCAGAATGATACAGTAAATAAGAATTCCACCTCTGGGTTTACTATCAATAAAATGACCGATTCAGTAAGAACCATTCCCGCTCCATCATCGCTAATAAAACTGATAGACCAAGTTGTTAAGCAACCCATAAAATCGAATGACAAAGACATTGAAATAGATGGATTATTGGTAGATGATACCAAAACAAAAAGTGGAAAAGATTTCTATGATCTGTTTTATGGCAGTTGGGAAGCACCAGCAGGTGCAAAGAATTATACTATCACTGTTTCTGAAAAACCATTTCGGTTAACTTCCACAATGATAGTTGTTTCAATAAACGAGAATATTGTGTATCAGTCAATTTTACAACCAAGGCAGGAAATTATCGAATCGCAATCAGAAGAAGCAATTTTTATAACACAAGATTATCTGACAAATTATGAAGAAATAATGAAACAAATCAATGGAGAAGATCTTACAGGATCAGGAATTTTTTAATTCCGGATGTTGGGCATAATGGTTCGGGAAATATCCGAATATAAAAAATCAGTTTTTATAACCGTTTACCAAATATAAACAATTTAAAAACCAAGCACAATGAAGAGCATTTTTAAAACACTATTGATGGTATTTTTTTTCGTGGCAGGAAAAACGTACGCGCAGGATTTTGTTTATCAACCTAAGAATCCCGCATTTGGAGGCAATCCATACAATTACAGTTGGTTAATGAGTTCGGCACAAGCACAGAACGACATTAAGGAAACCAGTACCACCGACCCTTACAGCAGGTACAGCACCGATCCGTTAAAAGATTTTTCGGAAAGTCTGAATCGTCAGATTTTAAGTCAACTTTCGCGTCAAATTGTTTCGAAACAGTTTGGCGAAGACGCATTGAGTGCAGGAACTTATGTATTGGGAGACTACCAGATAGAGGTGGGCGACCAGACTAAAGGTATAAATATTACCATAATGGATAATAAAACCGGAAGTCAAACTACAGTCTCGGTTCCTTATTTTTAATATCAACTTACATAACAGTAGAAATTATGATAAAGAAAACCTCTTTGTTACGGGTTCTTTATGTGCTGATTTGTATGGTTTTGTTTACATATTGCAGTCCTTACATGCATCAGCCAATGAAATCCCGAAGAGCAATACTTGGACCCGAATCACCGGCCAAACAATTGCTAATGGAACTTCCCAAACCTCAAGATAAAATTGTTACAGCAGTTTATAAATTTCGTGATCAAACAGGTCAGTACAAAGCTTCGGAAACCGGAGCCAATTGGTCGACAGCTGTAACACAGGGAGCAACTACAATATTAATTCGTGCATTGGAAGAATCTGGTTGGTTTATACCAATAGAGCGCGAAAATATGGCTAATTTATTAAACGAAAGAAAGATCATCCGATCAAGCCGTGCGCAATATGAAGGTGCTGATCAGAACAGTGAATCATTATTACCGCCACTTCTTTTTGCAGGCGTACTACTGGAAGGAGGCATCATTTCGTACGAATCGAACATGGTGACGGGTGGGGCAGGAATACGTTATTTTGGAGCCAGTTTATCCGGACAATACCGTGAGGACAGGGTGAGCGTTTATATACGTGCGGTATCCACTGCCAATGGCAAGGTTCTGAAAACGGTTTATACCACTAAATCTATTCTATCGCAGGAAGTGTCGGCAGGATTTTTCAGGTATGTAAAATCAAAAAGACTACTTGAAGCTGAAACCGGCTTCACCTACAATGAACCATCGGAAATTTGTATAACCGAAGCCATTGAGAAAGCTGTGGAAAGTCTCATTATTGAAGGAGTGAAAAACAAACTGTGGAATTTGCAGAATGCTAGTGATACTACATCGATTGCTTTCAAAAATTATGAGGATGAGAAGCGGATGAATTACGAATCGGACGCAATGGGAAAGAAAATATATGAAAATAATAGAGGAGCAGTCATGCTGGGAGCAAACGTTGGATCAAACTCTTATTCAGGCGATTTCTCGAAAACAGAAGTAAGACCCAACTACTCTTTTAATATTGGTGTTGCTCTTCATCCAAATTTTTATTTAGACTCGGAAATTGGTTACCGTGGTTTAATGGTTTGGAATAAAGTGGATGACTATTCTTATTTTGGAGACCTATCATTGCGCTATATATTTCTTCCTTATGACAGATTTACTCCATTTCTAAATGTAGGTGGTGGATATGATTACCAGAACGAGGGAGTAGGATTATCTAAAAAACAATTTCTTCCCAAAATAAATGGAGCATTCGGTTTGGAATATATGATTCGTAATAAATTGGGAGTAACCCTTTCCTCTGGAGTAAATTATTATTTAAGAGACAGTTTTGATGGAAGTATTGCCGGCAAGTACAATGATTTGAGTTGGAATATTTCATTAGGATTAAAATTATATATGATTGATTTGAAACACAAAAAATAAAAGAATATGAAAACATATAAATATAGTATCTGTCTACTTCTTTTTACACTATTGACTTCCTGTGAAACTGAAAAACTGGATATTCTTTATTATGGTACAATTAATGGCGTAGTATTGGATGCCGAAACATATCTGCCCGTACAAGGAGCTATGATAACAACTACACCTGCAAGCGTATCATTGCTTTCGGATGCAGAAGGTAAATTTACCATACCAAAAATAAAAGAAGGAGATGTGTCGGTGAATATTAAAAAGAAGGATTATCTGAGTAACTCGCTTACTGTGGCTGTATTCGATGAAGAAACAACCCAACTTGACTTTCTTATTTTTAAAGATAATAACGATATTGGTAATATATCTATTTACGATCCGGTACCCGGAAACGGAGCAGTAGATCAGGCTTTGGCAATTACTTTAAAATGGAAAGTGGAAGGTAAAAAAGCAAATGTTGAGTTAGCGTATAATATCTACATTTTCGAGTCAAATTCAACGGTACAAAATTTATTGGGCGAAAATATTGTTTTACAGGAGGTTACCACAAGTGGATTAAAAGCATCTACCACCTATTTTTGGTATGTAGTAGTGAAGTATGAAGGAAATAAAGTTGCCTTTAGTCCTACCTGGTCATTTAAAACAAGAGATAATTTATAATTGCATTTTTCTCAAAACTTATTTTTACAAATATAAAATTTAATATGAGTATCCGTTTGGGTGTCTTAATTTATCACAAATGCTCGTTTACGAGCGACCTTGTCCGGTGAGCCGAAAAACAAGCGAGGATGGCGCAAAAATACTCCTGTTTGACGACCGAAGGGAGGAGTTTGGAGGATTTTAGCCATCCGAACGTAAGTTTTTCGAGTGAAGCGGGC
>JAAFGX010000148.1 GCA_010365115.1 Paludibacter sp. | reverse complement strand
GCAACGAACTTCGCACAAAAAATAAAGGCGTTAAATATTCTGGATAAACTTTCTCCCCTTTTTCAAATTTATAATCCCCATAAATTATATCTCCAACAAAATCAGGATGCAAAATAAAATTTTCTAGTGCTGTAACTCCATTTAATACATCACCGCTATTTAAAAACAACAAGTACTCTCCACTGGCAGCTTTAATTCCTTTATTCATGGCATTGTAAATACCAGTATCAGGTTCGCTAATTGAATAATTTATTCCATCATTATTCTTTGCCAAGATCACTTTACTTCCATCAGTAGAATCACCATCGATCACTAAGAACTCAAAATTTCGATAATTTTGTGAGATAATTGACGCTATGGTTTTCTCTAAACCAATACAATTGTTATAATTTATAGTTACAATAGATAGAAATGGTCGAATCATACTTTACTTTTTTTTTAACTTAACACTATAAAAAACAAAAAGTTGAACTTACCTTCGAATTGATTTATATTTTTTTTGACGGTTATATTACAGCTTTGAAAATAGAAAATTTTATCTTCAACAAGTGGTCGTAGTATAAATATCTAATTCTGTCGGTTTAAGTTCAAAAACACTTTTTCTCCAACCAAAGGACATATCTTTTTTTCTGTAAAACAGACTAATTTTAAAAAAAACAGTCCGTCCTGTAGCTAAATTAGAAAAGCTACTTTCATTTTATTTACTATAGTTTATAACCATACTCAGATAAAAAAGGAATATAAAATTCTAAATTATATTTATGCCAAGCATGACAACCAAAAGGTAATTGATTGTTGTTCTGCTTATATAATAAATCGGGATTTACTTCAAAAGAAAATTGAGATGCTACTTCGGGAGACGGTATATTAAAGCCTTTAAATCGTTTTGATGCAGATGAGAACACTTTATCTTCATTAGTAGTTGAATCATATTTAATGCTTTTAAAAGAATGTTTTTTTAAATACCTATTAATTCCCTTAATTATTAGCCAGTAATTATATTTGTTGTTTTGAATAAATATACAGTCTTTTAAACTTTTAATTTTTCTATTGCTTTTTAACACCATAAGACAATCTTTAACGTTTCGAAGTGATAGACCACCATTACCAACCCCATCAAATTCAAACTTTTCTTCGTTAAAATCACCTGAATTCTCTTTAAACCATGGAGCACCTAGATATGAATATTTTTGTTCCGTCCAGAAAACTAAATTATCTTGAAACACAAAACAATCCAATTGATAGATTAAGATGTATTTATAGTCCACAAACATTTTATAAAACCAAGGAGAAAGCATCATGTGATTATATGATGCTATTGACTTAAAATTTTCGTCATTCAAGAAAACGAAATCTGCTCTTTTTTTTTGAAGGAAATGAAAATTAGTGTTTTCAAGATATTTAGGACAGATAAATTTAATTTCATAATTCCGTAAAATCTTAAAACATTGCTCCAACGCAATTACTTCAAACTTGTTTAAAGTCTCTTGATAAATTGGAATTACAACTGATACTAGATTCATCTCTTCAAAATTGTATTAATAAAACGTTCCCACCTTAATAAAAAATTTTTCATAAATTTATATTTTATAAAAAACAAATCTAAAACAGTCAAAAGCACTTTAAATCCTAGTCTTTTTTGATTATTCCTAATTAAATACATGGCTTTCTCATACTCATGTTCCCTTATGATTTTTTTGTTTATTTTACTAATTTCAATTATGTTTTTCGGGCATTCTATAGTAAAAAAAGAAATCATTTTATCTCTCATTATTTTAACAACATTGATGAGGTACACTCTGTCATTAATCTGTTTAGACCTAGCAATTACACTATTTGAATGATATCTAAAATTATTTAAAGGCTCCGCAACAAATCCTAAACTATGATTAGTAATTAGTTTAATATAAAATAACCAATCACCGCAGTAACGCATTTCTTTATCAGTATCTAAATCCCCTAATTGAATAGCTCTATCTCTTAAAAACAAAACGCCACTTGCATTCGGGATTATATTTTTATAAATAAGAAACCTCTCAATAAAATAATTTCCATCAACTACAAAATTACTTAAGAAAAAATCTTTACCGAATTCACTTGTAAAGTCAATCCAGCTTCCAGTTTTACTACTATTTTCATCAACTTTATTTGATTGACTATAAACCAAAACTAATTCGTCATTTAGATAAAAAACATTTAATAGATCTTCTAAAAAAGTATTTACTGCAAAATCATCTGACTCTGCAATCCAGATATACTTTCCTTTCGCTAAACTAATACCCTTATTCCATTGAACAAATGTATTACCTGAATTTATTTGATTAAAAACACAATGACTTACTTTTGGATTTTGAGCATATTCTAAAAGGATTGCTCTACTATTATCTGTGCTACAATCATCTAACAATATGATTTCAAAATTAGTATAGCTTTGATTAAAAACACTTTCTAAACGGTGTTTTAAGTAATTTTCATGGTTATAATTGGGTATTATTATAGATACTAGAGGAGCTATTGTTGTCATAAAAAAAAATTAATTCTCAGTAATACTTATTTAATTTACTCTTGCTTTCGTGATTCCATATTCCCATAGACCGAAAGGAGAGCCTGAATTTGACTTACTTAAAAACACCTGAGAATCCTTGTCATACTTTTTACATTCATTTATAATAACATTAGAGTCAGTCGAGCAATCATCAAGAAGAATCAACTCAAAATCCTGAAACGTTTGATCTAAAACACTTCCAATTCTTTTTTCAAGATAAGGTGCATGATTATAGTTAAGCACAATGACTGATATTAAAGGATATAGTTTAGCCATTTTAAAATTTAAACAAAGTAAATCCAAAAAATTTTTGAGTCAAAAGGTTGATAATAAATTTTTCGCTCTTCAACTTTATCTCATATGTTTTTTCTTGTCTACTCAATTCATTTAGTAAATATTCATTTGAAATTACTATAAAAGCCACGTGTTTATGCCAAACTATTTCTTTAGAAATTTGCAACTGATTTGAATTCAAAACTGTTATCATAGACTCGCCTTTTACACGATAAAAAAAACAAGTGCTATCTAACCGAAATACATTTCCTCCATCTTTTAAAATAGCAATCCAAAATTCCCAATCTTCAAGACCATAAACCATATTAGTGTCATAGCCTCCTACTCTTTTCCAATCACTTTTTCGATAAATACCACTACAAAAAATAAGATTCTGAATACAAAGCCTTTGTAAATTGAAACGTGGTAAAAGCCATTCACCCGTTTCGTCTCCAAATTTTTCTGCCTTACAATAAACCACCTTTAGGCAACTATCTTTTTTAAATTCTGCAATGGCTAAAACAACATAATCAGTACTTATCCTGTCATCCGCATCTAGTGGTAAAATAAACTCTCCCTCTGCAATAGTAATTCCCGCATTTCTTGCGCTACTTAATCCACCGTTTTCTTGGTAAATATATTTAAAACGAGTGTCCTTAGTTATCCACTCTCCAGCAACCGCTTCTGTATTATCTGGGCTACCATCATTGACAATAATACATTCCCAATCGGTATAAGTTTGATCTAATACCGATTGCAAAGCGTGAGGTAAATACTGCGCTTGATTGTAGCAGGGAACGATGATGGATATTTTAGTCATTTAGTATATGCATTAAAAATCTTTTAGTAACCTTTGTAGGAAGTAGATAATTTAAAAACAAATAGAAGTACGTTAGCTTTGACTTTGATAAATACGCTGTGTTTTTTTTAATCCAAACAACTAATTCTAATTTAGTAAAAAGGTTTGTTTTATAGATACGTTTGAACTTCAATTTTAATTCATGTTCAATCTGTTTTTTATAAACCGGAAATTCAACAGATAAGTTAAATAAGGTAATAAGAATTCTATTGGAACTGCTGTTAATGCCAGCGGTCTCTGAATTTTGATGAACTCTATATTTTGATGAAATAAAATTTGATGAATAAAAAGTACAGTTTGATATTAGCATTTTTAACCAAAGGTGATAATCCTCAATATTTTGAACTTGCTCAGAAAAACCACCCGAGCTAATAATTTTTTCTTTTTTAACTAAAACCGTTAAAATTGGAATTCTATTGTATTCTAAAAACATTTGTATCGATTTTTTATCATAAAAGACAGCATCTGGTATACCCATTATTTGAGACAAATTTTCTACTTCGCTATCATTAAAGATATAAGAATCTGAAAAAACTAAATCTACATCGTGTTTTTCAATTTCTAAAATTTGAACAAATAGTTTTTCTGGCAACCACAGATCGTCAGCGTCTAGAAATGCAACAAAAGACCCACTCGATTTTGTTAAACCAAGGTTCCTAGCTTTACCTTGCTTACCATTTTCTTGATAAAAATAACGAACACGATTATCAGCGGCAACATATATTTTTATAATTGTGGCTGTATCATCCGTAGAACCATCGTCAACTATAATTAATTCCCAATTTTCATAAGTTTGGCTCAAAACACTCTCAATACTTTCTTTAATAAATTGAGATGCATTGTAACAAGGCATAATAATTGAAATTACAGGACTATTTAAATTCTCAGCCATGACTCTGGTATTAAGTCCTTAGTTTTCTCATTTGCATCCGTATTTAGGAACCATTTTTTGGGAGCAATCACAGTCTTTTCAGAAAAGGAGTTTAACCAGGCTCCCCACCAACTAAAAGAACTGTTGGCAATTATATTATGACTGCAATAAGTCATCAAGAACATGTCTTTCCAGCTTTCGCTACCTTTATTTTCGTCAACAAATAGTTTTTTTACAAGTAAATTTGCATATTCTTCTTTGACCCAATCGATATCATCTGAAAAAAAGACATAGGTTAATCCTTTGCTTTTTTGTTCCATTCTATGTATTGCCTCTAAATAATATTCCTTTGAACAATTTCCATGAAACTGCTGTGTAAGTTTGTCATTTACGTAATCCCCTCTACGAATATGTACTGACACTGTTTCAGAATTATTAATTTCTGTAAGTATCTTTTTGTTCTTCTCATCAAGATTCATTGTAGAAAAGGAAAATAAGTCTTTTACAAAACTTTCATAACCTTCAAAATAATGATAACTTTGAAAATATCCATCTAAATAAATAGGTGATTTTAATTGCAAAACAGTATTGTGATATCCTAAATAAGTCTCCACAAACACCTTTGGATAATTTAAGCCATAATTATGTCTCACTTGGTTGAATTTGGACAAGTTAGTAAAAGCTTTTATCTCTTTCTGTGTTGCCACAAGGTATTTATTGTTAAAAACAGACAGCTCAAATTGTCTTGGTGTAAAACCTATACTTTTTTCTTTATTTTCAAAAAAAAGATTATCAACTTTCAGTTTCGATTTATTTTCTAATGCCAATATACTAGCAATTGCATATTGAAACATTTGATTTCCTAATCCACCTTGAAGTTTTACAACAATCATCTTATTTTTTTTTCCAGAAATTTTCTTTGACAAAAATCGTATTAATATTGGTGTCCGCATAAACCATATATCCTTTACTTTCAATAAAACTGATTAAAGATTTATTTTTTATACCGTTACCACTAGTTGAAAATGTTATTGTTTCGATGCAAATAACAATTGGATAATTTTTCTCAAAGTTTATATCCTTTATAATTAACTCATCAACTCCTTCCGCATCAATACTCAAAAACTGAGGAAAAATAGAATTTGCATATTTATCCAAAATATAATCAAGTGTATTTACTTTTATTTTTTCTATACGGATAATATTATAATCACCTTCTTGTGTATACTTTTCAGCTTCCTCTTTTGAGAAAGTATTTAAAGTGGGCGATGATATAACATAAAAGTCCAATTCGTCGTTCTTGTCACTGACTCCAATGTTTAAATTAATATCATTTTTTCTATGTATTAAAAAATCATTAAAAAGCAATGGATCGGGTTCAATGTTTATTCCAGTTGAACCGTTTTCATAAAACAATGCTGTGTTACTGATATAATAGGGATGATGAGCACCGATATCTAAATAAGTTGGCTTTGATATACCGATACAATCAAAAATAAACTTAACAATTAAATCTTCTCCACTTTGAGAGTAAGATGTTTTCTTATGTTCATTAATGAGCAAACTTTCTTTGTTTCTAAATATATTTTTCAAGCTCAACCGCATTTTAATATTCTTTAAATTATTAAAAAAAGACAAAAGGGAACGCTCCTTATTGTTTATATAAAATTGATCCCCAGCAATACCTTCCATTTCTGTTTTGACGAGATAAAATCCGTTCTCTTTCATGAATCTTTCTATCTCTTTTCTTAAAACCTGATTCTTGTAAATCGTAATATCGGATACTTCGAGCCAAATTGCTTTTATGTTTTTTAGATTGTCCTTTGCTCCTAGTAATACTTTTAATTCCGCACCTTGAACATCCATATGAACAAAATCTATTTTATCTATTTTATTTTGTTCAACAAAAGTATACAAGGTCATTGTCGGAACTTTAATTTTATCTTTAAATTCCAACCATTTATGAATTGTAGATACTTCAGGCTCCAGTAAGGAACTTGACTTATTCCCAAAATTCCAGTCCAATTCTGTTTGTTGATCTTCAGGATGTCCAGAAGACACATAGAAATCCGCAAAACCATCTTTGTCTGACAAAGCAACAGGCAGAAGCTTTATATTATCAATTTTATAGTTAGCAAAGTTTTGTTTTATTAAATCTTGATTTGAAGGCAAAGGTTCAAAAATAAATATTTCTGCATTTGGGAACAATTTGGAATACCTTATTGATTCTTCTCCTTCGCAACCTCCAATATCCAAGATAATTAATTTATCTTCTTTTTTAAACAACCTTAATAAGTCTTTTTTTAAAGGAGTGTCAGAAAGGATATAACTTGTTCTATCAAACATAGATTTAATTTTTAATAACTTTAACCTCCATTTGATTATTAATCAAACCACTTTTGTTACTAATTATTGATTCCGCTTGAGTATCTATAACTTCCGAAAAGGTCATAATAATATCTTCGTCAAGATATTGTACACTTTGCAACCCTTTAGAAAGTCCAATTATTAATTTGTATTGTCCAGGGTTAAAATCGATGTTTTTTTCAATAAAAACAGCAACATATTTACCGCTATCTCTATTTTCAGCTATAGACCACGCTGTTCGTATCGCTGTGTCTTGCATATCCTGCATTCCTAAACCAATTACCATATTTGTGATAGGCTCAAGAAGCTCTACAAATATTTTAACTTGCCAAGGTTTTCCTACTGGAATTTCGGGCATTAGTTTTCCTTCAAGATCTTCTATTCTTAACTTGGCAGTGTACGCTAAAATTTGTGCCGATTTGGGTTTTTCAAACAAATATTCTGCTTGATTAACATTCGATTGATCCAAATAAGACTGAATCACCTCCTCTGTTTTTCCTTGCGTAACAAATCTCCCGTTCTGCAACAAAATACATTTAGTACACAGTTTCTGGACCGCCGCCATATTATGACTAACAAACAACACCGTTCTCCCTCCTTGCCTAGAAATATCCTGCATTTTACCAATGGCTTTTTTCTGAAACTCGGCATCCCCTACCGCTAATACCTCATCGATAATTAAAATTTCAGGTTCTAAAAATGCCGCAACGGCAAAAGCCAATCGCACAGTCATTCCGGAGCTATATCTTTTTACTGGTGTATCAATGTACCGCTCACAACCCGAGAATTCGATGATTTCGTCAATTTTTGAGGCAATCTCTTTTTTGGTCATACCCAGAATGGCACCGTTTAAAAAGATATTTTCTCTGCCAGTCATTTCACCATTAAAACCTGTTCCCACTTCCAGTAAAGAGGCCACCCGTCCGCCAAACTTAATACTTCCTGTGGTAGGTGCCGTAACACGAGATAGTATTTTAAGCAAGGTAGATTTCCCCGCCCCGTTTTTACCAATGATACCTAATACTTCGCCACGCTCTACTTCAAAATTAATATCTTGCAAAGCCCAAACATAATCGCTTTCGCCTTTTGTACTGCGGTCATTAGTATCCCCAATTTTTAAATAAGGATTTTCTTTGCCCCGCACTTGATGCCACCAACGGTTCAAGTCATGACTCAGCGTACCTGTACCTACTTGTCCTAAGCGGTATTGTTTTGAGATGTTT
>JAAFGX010000147.1 GCA_010365115.1 Paludibacter sp. | reverse complement strand
TATTCAACATGTCCATTAATACTCGTATCGGAAATGATTAAAAATCAATAATGAAAGGGGTTTTAGAGTGCGCTCTAAACGCCTATACCAATAATAAATTTCATTTAAATCTATACTAAAATGATCTACAGAATAATAATTTTCTTGCTTTTAAATTTTGCAGCACTAGGTGTTGGAGGTATGTTTACTGGTAAAGGAGTTCCATCCGAATGGTATCAAGATTTAATCAAAGCTCCCTGGACTCCTCCGGGATGGGTTTTTGGCGCAGCTTGGACCACCATTATGATATGCTTCACAGTATATATGGCATATGCATGGGGATCTGTGGAGAACAAAGGGATACTTGCTACATTGTTTATTATTCAATGGATTTTGAATGTGATGTGGAATCCCACATTTTTCCATTTTCAAAATGTGTCGGGTGGATTAATATTAATTAGTGCGCTGACCTTACTGGTTGGATTCTTGATCTATTATTATTGGCCGCAACTAAAAATAAAATCGGTGTTGCTCCTGCCCTATTTTATTTGGCTTGTCATTGCCACTTCGTTAAATGCATATATCTTTTTAAAAAACTAACGTATGAAAAACAATATCATATTTATGAGAGTAGTCACTTCATGACTTGGAAAAGTTGCTGCACAAAATGCTGCCAATAACGGCGCAACACTTATAGCCCTGTTGAGCGTAGAGTGGCAAAGGATGTTTGGCATAGTGTCTTCGTTATGTTGCAGTAAAAAAGGAAGTATCCAGACTTCCATATTAAAAAACACAATGCACAGCCTTGTTTCTAACACGACGTAGTCTAGAGACGACTCCTAACGTGGGACCATTTTTAACCGCCTTTAGCTACGCTGAGCGTTGGTTCTCACTTGTTTTTCGGCTCACTGGTCAAGGTCAATACGAAGAGTTTGAATTATATGTTTGATAATCAACAAAATGAAATGAATGTTTCAGTTTTTGTCAAACACTAAACTCAGAACGAATCTAGGCTACTGTCTCAACGTTTTTTCAACCCTAAACTCAGAACTTATAAGCGTTTCATCAATAAATTCAGAGTGTGAAGCCCTAATCGGATTAATATCAATTCCACCGCGACGGGTATACAAGGCCGCAACCATAAGTTTCTCCGGTTCAAAAATATCATAAAATCGTTTGTAAATCATTTCCACTACTTCTTCATGAAAATGGTTTTCTTTGCGAAAAGAAACCAGATATTCGATAATAGAACTTAAATCAATTTCATGTTTAGTGACTATTCTCACATACAAGTCGCCCCAGTCGGGCTGATTGGTCACCCTGCAATTGGAACGTAGCAAGTCTGAATGAAAACCATATTTGTGATTGGAGTCGGTAAGTTGCGAGCGCAACAACTCAGGGGATTCTTTGAATCGGGAAAAATCAATCGATTCATGAACCTCATTTGGCACTAAACTGCTTAAATTCACCTTCGAGACAGACGGAAATGGTTTTCGCACTTCCACAGTAGAATCGAACAAAGAAACAAATACTTCCGATTCCAACAACAAGCGTAAATCCCGCAAAATTATGTCACCAACCGTTTTTTCTGCCTCTAAAACGGTTTTACCAAACCGATCCATATTAAAAGAATTCAAGTACAATTTCAATGATTTAGACTCCACCAAATATTGACTTTCCGACGAATAAACCAGCTTTAGAACCCGTGAAACAGGAAACCCGTTATCCGTTAGAAATGAAACTTCATAACAATTCCACACATCAAAACCGATGAATGGCAAATTCGATGCTTCAATTCCGTAATGAACCCTGTTCTCTGCTCGAGGAATCCGAAATAAAAGAGAAGCATCATACTTTTCTGGAGTTGCTGCCTGCTTGCCTAATATAGAATCATGTAAATCAAATTGCTTCATAAAACACTAAACTTTCAAGTCCATCAATCTTTTCGAACATATGGATTACATTTAGTACTCAACCATTCACGACCAAATTCATTCAATTTAGGTGAAATTGTATCGTATACTCTTTGGTGGTAAGTATTTAACCATTCGATTTCTCTTGCGCTCAACAAATCAAAATTGATTAGATGTTGATCGATGGGAAACAATGTAAGGGTTTCGAATTGAAGAAATTGTCCGAATTCGGTTTTTTGAGCAGGTATTACATGAACCAGATTTTCAATACGGATACCATATTCGTTGGTGCGATACATGCCGGGCTCATTAGAAATCATCATGCCTGGTTGCAAAACGGTTGGATTTTCATCCATGCGAATACTTTGAGGTCCTTCATGAACACACAGAAAATGTCCAACTCCATGACCTGTTCCATGACCATAATTCAATCCTAAATCCCACATGGCTTTACGTGCCAGAATATCAAGTTGAGAACCGCGTGTTCCCACCGGAAAAATGGCTGTTGCTAAGGCAATATGACCTTTTAAAACCAAGGTATTATCTGTCTTTTGTTGTGCCGTTGGCGATCCGAGTGCCACTGTTCTAGTTATATCTGTGGTTCCATCTAGATATTGCCCGCCCGAATCGAGTAATAGAATATTTTCAGCTTTCAATTTATATTCGGTTTCGGGTAATGCATGATAATGTACTATCGCACCATGAGCTGCATAACCGGCAATTGTTCCAAAGCTTTCGCCTACAAAATCTTCTTCTTCACTTCTATACCAGCGCAATTTTTCAGAAATTGAAATTTCCGATAAATCGCCGCTTTTTACATTTTCTTCTAGCCAAATAAAAAAACGCGTCAACGCCACTCCATCTTTCACCATGGCACGGCGAACACCGTTCATTTCAACTTTATTCTTTATGCTTTTCAATTTAAAAATCGGCGACATAGCATTTCGAATGGCACATTCCGTTGGTAAAGATTCAAACAATGACTGATTCAGCTTTCCACCATCAACTAATACTGCTTTTTCAGGAGAGAGTTGCTTCAGTGTTTCATAAATTTCTGTATAAGAAGCAACTTCAATTTGCTGACTTTGCAAATACGAAGAAGTATCATCGGTTCGTTTTTCAGGACTAATGAACAGTGTAGCTTTTTCTTTCTCAATCAAAGCATAGGCAATTACTACAGGATTATAAACCACATCGTTTCCACGAATATTAAATAACCACGCAATATCATCCAAAGCAGAGACAACAAATACATCGGCAAAGGCTTTTTTCATTTCAGCTCTCAATAGTAACAATTTCTCAGATGCTGTTTTACCAGTGTATTTGGCATCAAAAACAAAAAATGGTTTCAATGGAAGTGAAGGTCTATCAGTCCAAACCATTCCCGGCAAATCAATTGAGACTAACTCCAAATTGCTCATTTTCAATTCGGCTTTCATGGATGAATATGAATTCATTGAGAACATCTGCGCATTCACGCCCACTTTATCACCGGCTTTTAAAACCGTAGACAACCATTGAATAATTTCTAATGTTTCTGGCAAACCTTGTTTCATCAAGTCAATACCGGTTCCATCCAATTGTTCGCCTGCATGCAAAAAATACCGTGAATCAGTCCATAAACCAGCTGATTTCAATGTAACAACTACAGTTCCTGCTGAGCCATCGAAACCAGAAATCCATTCGCGTTCTTTCCAATAATCAGCAATATATTCACTAGCGTGAGGGTCAGTTCCAGGAATGATACATGCTGAAATGCCTTGTATCTTCATGGTTTCGCGAAGCAAAGTAATACGACTTCTAATTTGTTCCATTGTAAAATTTGTTTATAATTATTCGGTTTTTGTTATTTACAAAGATATGGTTTTTTGATTGCATTTTGATATTGAAAATGCAATAATGTGATAAATAATTCAGTCAATCATAAAGAAACTGAAAAAACAAAACAGTTTTTTACACCTTAAAATACAAAACTAAATAACTTGTCTGTTGTTAGCTTGTCCGTAAGATTTCATTTTTGTATCTTTGCAAGTTCTAAAAAAAATAGTTTTGACAACAAATTCCGACACACAACCCCTCGACGCTTCAGAATATGTAGAAGTGATTGGCGCAAGAGTTCACAACCTAAAAAATATCGATGTTACCATACCGCGCGATGCGCTGACAGTTATAACTGGTCTTAGTGGCAGTGGAAAATCATCCCTGGCTTTCGATACAATTTTTGCGGAAGGACAACGTCGCTATATCGAAACTTTCTCTGCCTATGCCCGCAGTTTTCTTGGCAACTTGGAGCGACCTGACGTGGATAAAATCACAGGACTGAGTCCGGTAATATCTATCGAACAAAAAACCACGAATAAAAATCCACGGTCAACAGTTGGAACCACCACCGAGATATATGACTTTTTGCGCTTGTTATATGCACGTGCAGGCGAAGCATTTTCGTATGTAACAGGTGAAAAAATGGTAAAATACTCCGAAGATCAAATTGTTGATTTGATTCTGAAAGAGTATGAAGGTAAAAAAACATTATTACTAGCTCCTCTTGTTCGCGGCCGTAAAGGGCACTATAAAGAATTGTTCGAACAGATTCGCAAAAAAGGCTACTTAAATGTAAGGATTGATGGTGAACTAAGGGAAGCCACACACGGATTAAAAGTAGACCGCTACAAAAATCATGATATTGAGGTAGTGATTGACAAACTGCTGGTTTCCGAAAAAGACCGTGCCCGACTAAAACAATCCATGCAAAAAGCTATGCAACAAGGCAATGGCATTGTAATGCTATTGGAAAAAGATAAGGACGAAGCACGTTATTTCAGTAAAATGCTGATGTGCCCCACCAGCGGCATATCATACGACGAACCGGCACCGCACAATTTCTCGTTCAACTCACCTCATGGCGCATGTCCGCATTGCAAGGGCTTAGGCTATGTGAACCAAATTGACATGGTGAAAATAATTCCCGATCGCAAAATCAATATTTATAATGGTGGAATTGCTCCACTGGGAAAACATAAAAACACCACTATTTTCTGGCAAATAGAAGCCATTTTGGACAAATACGGTTACACGCTAAAAACGCTTCTTGAAGATGTTTCTGACGAAGCTATTGATGAAATCATGAATGGTACCGATGAACGTCTGCACATTAAAAATCAAGCCATTGGCACTAATTATTTTTTGAGTTACGATGGCATTTTGAAATATATCGAAATGCAAACCGAAAACTCAGCATCTGCAACCGAACAGAAATGGGCCAATCAGTATTCAAAAACAGTCAAATGTCCGGAATGCAATGGCACAAAACTAAAAAAGGAATCGCTGCATTTCAAAATGCACGACAAAAACATTGCAGAACTGTCATCAATGGACATTGCTGAACTCTCAGAATGGCTAGAAAATATGGAACAGTTTTTATCTGAAAAACAGAAAGCCATTGCCGTTGAGATTCTGAAAGAAATACGCACCCGATTGCAATTTTTACTGGATGTAGGATTAAATTATTTATCATTGAATCGCAGCTCACAATCGCTCTCAGGCGGTGAAAGTCAGCGCATCCGACTGGCAACACAAATTGGATCGCAACTTGTCAATGTACTTTATATTCTGGACGAACCAAGCATAGGATTACATCAACGTGATAATCAACGGTTGATTCGCTCATTGAAACAGCTTCGCGATACCGGGAATTCTGTAATTGTAGTTGAGCATGACAAAGATATGATGATGGCAGCCGATTATATTGTTGACTTAGGTCCTCATGCCGGTTTACATGGTGGCGAAGTGGTTTTTTCGGGTACACCTGAAGATATGTTGAACGCCGACACACTTACTTCGGCTTATTTAAATGGCAAAAAACGGATTGAAATCCCAGAAAACATACGTCCGGGGAATGGTGATTTTATCACCATTCGAGGAGCGAAAGGGAATAATTTAAAAAATATTGATGTCACTTTTCCGCTTGGAAAAATGATTTGTGTAACCGGTGTTTCCGGAAGCGGCAAATCAACTTTGATTAACGAAACGCTGCAACCCATTATCAGTCAAATATTTTACCGCTCACTAAAAGATCCATTGCCTTACGAGAGCATAGAAGGTTTGGAGCACATTGACAAAATAGTGGAAGTAGACCAATCGCCCATCGGTCGCACTCCGCGTTCGAACCCCGCAACGTATACCGGTGTTTTTTCGGATATAAGAAATGTTTTTGTCACGTTACCCGAAGCAAAAATACGTGGTTACAAACCCGGACGTTTCTCGTTTAATACTGCCGGCGGACGATGCGAAATTTGTGGTGGAAATGGTTATAAAACCATTGAGATGAATTTTTTGCCCGATGTATATGTTCCCTGCGAAAGTTGCGACGGAAAGCGCTACAATAAAGAAACACTGGAAGTGCGTTTCAAAGGAAAATCCATTGCCGATGTATTGCATATGACCATCAATCAAGCGGTGGAATTTTTCGAAAACCAACCGTCAATTCTCAACAAAATTAAAACATTGCAAGATGTAGGATTGGGTTATATAAAACTTGGACAATCGAGTACTACACTTTCGGGAGGAGAAAGCCAGCGTGTAAAACTAGCTACCGAACTTTCCAAGCGTGATACCGGTAAAACTTTGTATGTGCTGGATGAACCGACCACCGGTCTGCATTTTGAAGATATTCGTGTTTTGCTTGGAGTACTCAATCGTTTAGTAAATAAAGGAAATACAGTCATAATTATTGAACACAATATGGATGTAATCAAAGTGGCTGATCATGTTATTGACATTGGTCCCGAAGGAGGTGCTGCCGGCGGAAAAGTGATTTGTGTAGGAACGCCCAAGGAAATTGCAAATCATCCCAACAGTGAAACCGGAAAGTTTTTAAAACATGAGTTTGTAATTTAACAAAACATCCATAACCTTTAATGAAAAGTTGAATTAAAAAACAGAACTTTTAAATAATTTAACCTTTAGCCATAGTATTATAGAAAACTTGGAGTGACTTTTGCAAAAAAAAAGCAAAAACACTTACCCGAATGAACGGATAAGTGTTTGATTCCCATTGTGGGCCCAATTGGGCTTGAACCAGTGCCCCCCTGTCCCGATAGCTATCAGGAGAGTCAGATGCTCAGACCTCCAATACCATTAATTGACAATCAGTGATTTACGAATAACTTGTCGAAAATTATAAAAGTTGTATTTTTGCATTTATGGGACAACTATTATTACCACTATTTCCACACGATGTCAGGATGATAACCCTTACCTTGGGAGTTCGAGAGGCAAATGGAACAATTTATTATTTGTTAAGCGGGATGCCTCTATTTGCTCATGAAGCAGATGATTTGACCAAGTTTCGATATATCACTTCTAACCTTATATTGCAGGGGTTATGTTCAAATCAAGACATAGTTGATGCTTTTCATGTATCAACCGACAGCGTTCGGCGTTGGAAGAAAAAACTTTCTGAAGAGGGAGAAAAGGCTTTTTTTACACCAGAGACACGTCATGGTTATAGTCACAAGTTATTACCTAATGTATTGGTTAGAATTCAAGGCAAATTGGATACCGGACAAAGTGTGAACTCTATAGCAAAAGAAGAAAACATTTCCGAAGGCAGCATCCGGTATGCTGTTGAGCATGGGTATTTAAAAAAAAAGAAATTCTGAAGTAAATTCAGCAACTAGGGCTACACCACATTATACTTATCCTCTGTTTCATGGCTTTATGCCGCATAAAAAATCCCGAACAATTAAAGAAACATTCTCCGGGAGAATTGGGCAAGCTACTTGGACTGGATCGGATTCCTCAAGTAGAACACTTTAGAACAAAGCTAAAGCAAATCACAGACCAGTCAAAAAAGGATGAATTACACAGCGTTTTATTTCAATCCTGGGTGGAGCAAATGCCCCAGATGTTTTTCTATATTGATGGTCATGTGTTGGTTTATCATGGCGATAAAACCAATCTGCCCAAAAGATTTGTATCTCGCGAAAAACTTTGCCTGAGTGGGACTACCGAGTTCTGGATAAACGATCAGAGCGGTCTTCCATTTATGGTAATTACTGGTGAACTGAATGAAAAGTTGAAAGTTGCCATTGAACAAGCCATTTCCCAAATAAAATCAGTAATAGCTACTACCCCAAAAGTTGGTGAACCACTGTTCACTCTTGTTTTCGACCGCGAAGCTTATGAGCCTGACTGGTTCATTTAACTGTGGGAAGAGCATCAAATTGCTGTGATTACCTATCGTAAAAACGTCAAAGATGAATGGAACAAAAGTATATTTAAAGACACAGATATACAGATATATAACACTACTGTGTCGATGCAA